>JAEUIF010000867.1 GCA_016795185.1 Planctomycetia bacterium
GCTGTTGGCAATGCCGGATCACTGGCAGTTTCAACAGCGGGCTCACGCCCGCCGCTCGCCAAATTCGGGCGAGTTACTGCCCCAGCGCCTTCAGCATGGTCTCAGCCACCAGCTTGTTGCCGGCCGGGTTGAGGTGAACGCGGTCGGTCGTCAGGATGCCCTTTTCCTGATTCTCGGCGTTGTTCGCCTTTAGATGCTCGACGAAGGCTTTGCGCAGGTCGCAGACCGGCAGCTTCAATTCCTTCGCCACTTTGCGGCTGAGGTCGGCGTACTCGTCGAGTTGGGCGTCGAGCTTGTTCGCGCCGTCCTTCTTCTCGCCGATGACGGTCGGCGTACACAGCACCACCTGGCCGCCGGCCGCCGTGATCTTGCCGATGACTTCCTTCAGTCCCGTCTCGAACTTTTCCTTCGGCGTGCCGCGCGTGGGGTCTTTCTCACCGTGCCAGACGTCATTGATGCCGATGTAGATGAAGACGATGGTCGGCTTCTTCGCGACCACGTCGCGCTCGACGCGCTTCTGCAAGTCGGGCACCTTGTTGCCGCTGACGCCCGCGCCGATCAGCTCGACGCCGAGGTCTTTCTGCTTCTCGTTGAGCGTGTTCTTGATGACCGTGATGTAGCCCTGTGCGCCGACGCCGCCGGCCGTGATCGAATCGCCCAGGAAGACGATGCGGTCGCCCTTCTTGAGCGTCAACGGGCCGTCGGCGGCTTGCACGGCATGCAGGCCGAGCGTGCCCAGAAACGTGGCGAGAACCATTAGTCGCAGCATGGGGTGTGGCTCCGGGGTGGGTGTGCTGAACCGCAAACGGCGGTGGGATCGTATCTCATAACCCACAATAGGGATATGTCAGACACGTTGTGGCCGCCACCAAAATCAGTGTGTCCGCTCAAAAATTGGACATTTATCCGCCCGCCGCGCGGGAATAACCTGGTAGAACCATCGAACTACAGGTGGCCGGCCGCGGTGGTTGCTCCCTGCCGTCACGCCGGCCATCGGAGAGCGCTGTCATGAGCCAGTGTTCCGTGCATCGCTTGCTGCATTGTCTGAAGCAGGCCGTCGGCGCCCACGACCTGGCCGACTTTCCCGACCGCCTGCTGCTCGAACGCTTCGTGCAGCGGCAGGACGAACGGGCCTTCGCCCTGCTCGTGCAACGGCACGGCGGGCTGGTCTGGGGCGTCTGCAAACGGCTGCTGCCCAACCGGGCGGACGCCGAGGACGTCTTTCAGGCAACGTTCCTGGTGCTGGTGCAGAAAGCGGGTTCGCTCGAACGGGCGCGCTCGCTGGGCGGCTGGCTGTACAAGGTGGCGTATCACATCGCGCTGCGGGCACGGGCGCGCATCGGCAACCGGAACCGGCTGGAAGCCCTGACCCCGGCGCGCACCGAAAGCGATGCCAGCGAAGCCGTGGCCGACGCCGAACTGCGGCAGCTGATCGACCACGTCCTGCACGACCTGCCCGAAAAGCACCGCGCTCCGCTGGTGCTTTGCTACCTCCAAGGCAAGACCAACGCCGAGGCCGCCCGCGAGCTGGGCTGGCCGCTCGGTTCGATGTCCGGCCGTTTGGCTCAGGCTCGCGAACTGCTGCGCAAACGACTGGCGCATCGCGGCGTGGCACTGTCTACCGGAACTTTGTCGGCCCTGGCGGCCGAGAGCCTCGTACCGGCCGCGCTGGCCCAGGCCACCGTACAGGCCGCCGACCTGCTCGCCGCCGGTCAAGCCGCTGCCCAGCAGGCGTTACCCGGCGGCGTGGCCGCTTTACTCGAAGGGACGATGCACACCATGCTGCTCGCGAAAATCCGCTTCGTCGCCGCCGTGCTATTGGCCCTCGGCGTGCTCGCCTCGGCGACTGGCCTGGGCGTCTATCAGCTGGCCGGTGCACAGCCGCCCGCCGCCGAACCGCCCGCCGCCGCAGCGCCCGTGAAGAAGGAAGAAGAGAAGCCGGTGCGCGCCGACGTCTTCGGCGATCCACTGCCGCCGCATGCCCTGGCGCGGCTGGGCACCGTGCGGATGCGGCATCCGGGCCTGGTCTTCGTTACGTGCTTGCCGGACGGCAAGCGTGCCATCACCTCCAGCAACGACGGTCCCCGGCTGTGGGACATCGCCAGCGGCAAGGAGATTCGCCGTTTCACCCGGTCAGCCGAGGACGACGGCTCGCCGCTGCGCAAGCTGCTAGAGAACGCTTTCCGGGAAACCGGCCTCGACGGCGACAGCATGACGGACATGATGGATATGATGAGCATGTATAGCGCGAACGGCCGCCTGGCTGGCGACAGCACGGTCGCGGTTGCGCCCGACGGCAAGACCCTGGCCACCGCCAACATGGGCGGCCAGGTCACGCTCTGGGACATCGACAGCGGCAAGCTACTGCGGCAGTTCAAGCCGGGTAAGCCGGCCTTCAGCATGGCACTGGCCTTCTCGCCGAACAGCCAGACCCTGGCCGTGCAGAGCAACATCCAGGTCGTGCTCTGCGAGGTCGCGACCGGCAAGGTGCTGCGCCGCATCGGCAAGGAACTGCCGCCGCGCGAACGCAAGAAGCAGGACGACGAGAAGCAGGACGACGCGGCCGAAGGCGAACTGTTCGCCGGCTTCGGCGGCAACCTGGCCTTTTCGGCCGACGGCAAGGAATTGACGGTCTGGGAAGCGACGATCAAGGACAAGATGCCCGTCTTCAGCGGCAAGGTCTATGACGCCGCCACCGGCCAGCAGAAGCGCACCTTCAAAGGCCCCGGCGATCCGGTCGGCCTGGCGATCCTGTCACCGGACGGCAAGCTGCTGGCCTGGGGCGGCGCCACCGGGGTGACGCTCTGGGACGTAGCCGCCGACAAGGAGCTGCACCAGTTCACGGAGCCCCTCGGAGGCGATTTCGATTTCCCCAGCCTGGCCTTCGCCCCGGACAGTCGGCTGCTGGCGGCGCGCGTCAACGGCGTGGTCAAGGTGTTCGAGACGGCCACCGGCGAGGAAAAGGCGAGCCTCGAATTGAAGAAGACCGCGCCGCCCGCCGATGGCGACGCCGTGGTGGCGTTCACGTCGGGGCTGGGCGGCAGCGCCCTGGCCTTCGCCCCGGACGGCAAGACCCTGCTGGCGGCCGGCGAGTTCAGCACGGTGCAGGTCTGGGACGTGGCCAGCGGCAAGGCACGCAGCCTGGCCGGCGGCCACCAGGGGGCCGTGCTCGACGTGCAGCCCGCCGCCGATGGCCGGAGTGTGGCCACGCGCGGCCAGGACAACTGGGTGCGGCGCTGGCAGGCCGACAACGGCAAGGAAACCGGCGGCTTCGAGCTGCCGGCTGGCGCGGCGAGCAGTGTCTTCTCGCCCGATGGCAAGATCATCGCCTTCGTCGGCGCGGATCGATTGGTCCATCTGGTCGAAGTCGCCCACGGCAAGGAGCTGCGAACCTGCGAGGGCAAGTTGCCGGCCGCCGAACTGGCCTTCTCCGCCGATGGCACCGTCCTGGCCGGCACGGCGGACTATCAATCGATTCAGCTCTGGGAGACCGCCACCGGCAAGCCGATCCGGCAGCTGGTGCGCGATGACAAGCGGGCCGCTCCAGCGGAAGGCGTCTTCAACCTGCCGCTCGGCATGCCCGGCGGCACGCCGCCCGGACTGGTCTTCTCGCCGGACGGCCGGCTGGTGGCTGCCGCGAGCGCCAACCGGGGACAGGTCGCCATCAGTGTCGGCGGGCAGATCGCCCAGCCGGAAAAAGCCACCGTCTGCCTGTACGACGTGGCCACCGGCAAGCTGCTGCGCAAGCTCGAAGGCCCGAAGAACGGCATCGCCACCTTCGCCTTTTCGCCGGATGGCCGCATCCTGGCGACGGCCAACTTCGACCGCAGCATCACCTTCTGGGAAACTGCCACCGGCCTGGCCCGGCGCAAGCTCAAGGCAGACTCTCAGGACGGCCGACCGTCGCGCTTGACCTTCTCGCCCGATGGCCGAACCCTGGTGCTCGGCACCGCGCCGCGCACCCTGCGTTTCTGGGACGTGGCCAGCGGCACGGACCTCGGCAAGCTCGAAGGGCACCAGAGTCAGGTGACCAGCGTCGCCTACGCTCCGGACGGCCGCACGCTGCTGTCGGGCAGCTCCGATACGACCGCGCTGGTCTGGGATTTGGCCGCCCTGAAGCCGGCTCCTCGGCCCGAAGCCGTCGCACTGACCGCCGAGCAAGCGGATGGCCTCTGGAACGACCTCGCCGCTACGGACGGCGCGCAGGCGGAGCAGGCCATCGCCACGCTGGTACGGGGCCAGCAAAGCGTTGCGCTGCTGGCGGCGAAGGTCAAGCCCGCCACACCGGCCGATCCCCAGCAACTGGCCCGGTTGCTGACGGACCTGCACGGCGACAAGCTGGCGACCCGCCAGGAAGCCGCCGCCAGCCTGGAGAAGCTGGGCGAACTGGCCGAACCCGCCGTCGTCCGGGCGCTGGAGGAAAAGCCCGGTCTGGAAGCCCGTCAGCGGTTGGAGCAAGTCCGCGACAAGCTGCTGCTCGGCACGCCCCGGCCCGAAACGGTGCAGGGCCTGCGCACGCTGGAAGTGCTGGAACGAATCGCCACGCCCGAGGCACGGGCCGCGATCCAGAAGCTGGCCGAGGGAGCGTCGGGCGCGCGCCTGACCCGCGAAGCCCAGGCGACGCTGAAGCGCTTGAAGTAGCGTGCTCCAGGTCCGCCACTCCGCCACGCGGAAGAGTGGCGGACCGAGCCGCTCGTTTGTCGTTCCGCCTTCAGGCGGTCGAGTCGCTCGCCGCCTGAAGGCGGAACTACGAACAATGCCGGACTGAAATCCCTGGGTCCGCCACTTCGCCACGCGGGAGAGTGGCGGACCCAGGCGGACCAAAAGCAAAAGCGGGGACCAGCTGGTCCCCGCTCGTTGTTTTGTTGGCGTCTACCAGCCGCGTCGTCGTGGATGGTAGCCGAACCCGATGCCGATGCCGACCGGCGGCGGCGGTTCGACGATGACGACCCGTTCGCGTGGCGCGGGCACGTAGACCCGCTTCGGCGGCCGATTGGCCGTAGCCTGCATTTCCATCACCACCGCGTCGCTGACGCCGTTCGCGTTCAGCCACTGGAGATCGGCCGGCGACAGGTGATAGACGGAGTTCGTCGTCCGGATCTGCTGGATGATGATCGCATCGCTGATGCGCTGCTGGGCCATCTGCACGATGTCGGTCAGGCCCAGCGGCGGGGTCTGCGGCTGTGCTGCTGCCTGGGCGGCGGCGAGCCGTATTTCCTGGCGCTTTTCGGATTCGTCGATGGAATTGCCGATGACGCCACCGGCGAGTCCTCCAGCCAGGCCGCCGACGACCGCGCCGGCCCCGGTGTTCTTCGTGGCGCTGCCGATGATCGCGCCCACGCCCGAGCCGAGCGCCGCGCCGCCCAGCACGCCCTTGTCCGTGTGCGACATGCCCTGGCAGCCGGCCAGGAACAGCGGGGCGAGGGCGAGGCACAGTCCATGTGCGATCTTCATGGTTCGATCCCTCGGGGCAAGCTGCTCATGGGGTTCCAGCGAGCGGCGGGGGGGGGGGCCGCGGGGGGGGGGAGAGAAAGGGCGGGGAACCCCCCCCCGCCCCGGGCTGGTTTAGGGGGGGGAGCCCAGCA
>JAEUIF010000116.1 GCA_016795185.1 Planctomycetia bacterium
CGGCTGGTGTCGATTTCTGCCGTCAGCATTTACAGCAGTTCGGTAATCGGCTCGCGTTCGTCGAGCAGGTACTGCGGCCGGCCGGTGAAGTCGGGCAGCGTCTGCGCGGGGTCGATGCCGAGGGCGTGGTAGATCGTGGACAGCACGTTCTGCGGCCCCAGTGGACGGTTCTTCGGCCGAGCACCCTTGCTGTCGGTTTCGCCGATCACCTGGCCCATCTTCAGGCCGCCGCCCGCGAACAGCGCGAAGCCCGCATCCGGCCAGTGGTCGCGACCGCCCTGCGAAATTTTTGGCGTGCGGCCGAACTCGCCCCAGACCAGCACCAACACTTCCTTGTCCAGCCCGCGTTCGTGCAGGTCGGTGACCAGCGCGTAGAGCGAACGGTCGAGCAACGGCAACGCGGTGCTCAGGTTGTAGAAGATGTTCTTGCCGCCACTGGCTTGAATCACGTTGCCGTGCTGGTCCCAGCTGCCGACGCGCATGGTCACGACCGAGACGCCCGCTTCCACCAGTCGCCGGGCCAGCAGGAACTTTTCGGTCGGCCAGGGCGAATCGAGCTTCTGGCTGACATAGGAATACTTGGCGTCCTTGTCGCCGTAGCGCTGGCGGACCTTGTCCGGCTCGCGATAGATGTCAAAGGCCTCGCGCGCCTTGGGCGAGGTAATCATCTCCAGGGCCTGCGCGGTGAAGGTGTCGGTGGCATGCATCGAGCCGCGCGCATCGAGGTCGCGGCGCAGGTCGTCGAAAGTCGCCATCAACTTTTTGCGGTCGTCGAGGCGGTCGAGCGTCATGCGCTGCGGCAGCACCAGGTTGCGGGTGGCGGTATTCACATAGGGCACCGGCAGCGCGGCATGCGCCGGGCCGACGTACATCGGGCTTTCCGCATCGGTCGGCTGGAGGCTGACGAAGCGCGGCAAGCGGGGATCGTGGCCCTTGCCGAAGCGGCTGATGACCGAACCGAAGCACGGCCGCTTGCCGGCCTGCGGGAAGCCGGTGTAAACCTCTTCCAGCTCGTGCTGCATGGGTTCGACCCATTGCAGGCTGCGGACGACCGCGAGTTTGTCGGCGATCTGCGCCTGCAACGGCATGTGCTCGCAGATCTCGAAGCCGGGCACGTTGGTGTGGATCGGCTTGAACTCGCCGCGATAATCCTCGGGCGCGCCGGGCTTGAGGTCGTACATGTCCATGTGGCTGGGGCCGCCCGCCAGACAGATCATGATGACCGCCCGTGGCCCGGACTTCACGCCGGCTTGCGCCCGCGCGCGTAGCAACTCGGGCAGCGCCAGTCCGCCCAGCCCCAGACCGCCGATGTGCAGAAAGTCGCGGCGGTTGATCCGATCGCAATACGAGTGCTTCGCACCCCAGAACGTCAGCATCTGGCAGGCCCCCGTGGCAGGACTTCCGGTGTGATGACCGGGTGGCAGGATGGAGAAGCCCGAGTGATGGAGGGAGTATACACGGGCAACACCGGCCCTGGCCAGTATTTTCCCCCTTCCGTGACCGCGGCGCACGGCCCGCAGGATCGTTGCAAGCCGCACAAGTCGCATAGTTTCGCAGCCGAAACGGCGGACACCGGGGAGGCCCGGTAAAGTCTGCCGGCATCCTCGGCTACAGTGTTTGTGGCGGTCCATTCGCTGGCCTGTCTTGCTTGTCGAGTGTCCCGACGGGACCGCCTGACTACAATAACTTCATCCACCGGAACTCGCGCCCCAGTCTCGGAACTTCCAACGTCAGAGCCAGGCAGGGCCTGGCTTCCTCGCCGGCACGCGCCGGTCGCGCTGTCGCTTTGCGCGGCGACCGAACGCGCTGCTGGATTTCGGAACGGGAGACGGGCATGCAATCGAGTGTACTGGGCGACCGCCTGCGGCGTTTCTGGTCCTGGGTTGACAACCTCGGCGCAACGCGACCCCAACCGCTGGGCCGTCGTCGTCGCCTGACCGTGGAATGCCTGGAAGACCGCTTCGTCCCCGCGCCCGTGGCGACCACTTCCATCGCGCCGCCCGCTTCGGCCCTGATCGGCGAGCAGGCCACCATCCGTGTCACCTTCGACAACACTTCGCCCGTGGCCACCGACGTCGGCTATGGGCCATACGTGGACCTGTACCTCCGCGCCACCGGCCGCGACGGCGACGACGGCGTTTCATTCGCGAACGCCACCTATCTGGGCCTGCCGGTGAACGCCACCGTCCTGACGCTGACCGCCGCGGGCGTGGCCCATCCGTTCGCCCGCAACGCCGCCGGCAATCCAATCATCATCGTGCCGCCGCCGGGTTTCCGCGCCGGCGATCAACTCGTGGTGTTTGAACTGCCCTTCGGCAGCTATACCCCGGCCCAGCCGCCGGTCGATCTCAACGTCACGGTGAATGTGAGCAACCTGGCCGACCTGGACGCGCCGTTGCCGGTGCGGGCGCAGGGCGGCTTCCGCTTCGGCGCCGATCCACTCGACAACCCGACGACCGACCCGACCATCATCGGCCCGGCAGTGAATGGAACCATCACACCGCAACTATTCACGCTGCGCAAGGAGTACGTCGGCCCGGAGAACGAGACGGCCACTGGCCCGAACTTCGTCCGCCAGTACCGGGTGATCGTGGATATCGCCAACGGGCAGACTGTCACCAACCTGAACCTGACCGACGTGCTGCCCGGCAACCTGCAATTCGTGTCGGTGGATGCGGTAACTGGCAACGGCACGGGGTTGGTAACGGCGGTGGCCACGCCATCAACTTCGACTCCGGGCGGCACGCTCACGCGGCGGCTGGACCTGGCGACCGGCACCGCCGGCAACAGCGACGCCGTGATGACCTTTTCCTTCTACGCGCCGCTCCTGACCGCGCCGCCGAACAGCCAGGAAGTGCTCGACCTGAACACCGGCCTGCCGACCACGGCCATCGACGACGTGCGGGCTTCCGGCCGCTGGGACCCCGTCGATCCGCGCGACCCCGTCACCACGGTGACGTCCGACGATACGCCCAACGACCATACGTTGACCTTGCGCTCCCTGGCCACCCAGAAGACGGCGGCCCTGGTCAACGACACCGGCGCGCCAGGCTATACGCCGGGCGACACCGTCGAGTACACCCTGCGGGTCCAGGTGTCGGACTACTTCGCGTTCGCCAACGTGATCCTCACGGACCTGCTGGGCGACGGTCTGCTGTTCGACGCCGGCTTCACGCCGACCCTGGTGGTCAGCGAACACGGCGTCAACACGACGACCACGTTCGCGGTCGCCAACTTCACGGTCGCGCCCGGCACGCCCGCCGACGCCGTGACCTTCCGGGTGTCCGACCAGCTGGTGGACGAGGGCCAGGACGGTATCTTGCAGGGCGGCAACATACCGGACGGCGGCACGGGCGGCCCGCCGCCGCAATCCGCGCCGCCGCTGTTTGCGCCGGGCACCACGGTCACGGTGCGCTACCGCGCGGTCATCCAGGACACTTACGAGCAGAATCAGCCGTCCGGCACCAACACGGTCGTACCAGGCGACACGCTGTCCAACGATCTCACGGTCAGTGGTGAAGTCCTCGACTTCACGGATCTGTCGCCGCAGCCCGGCAACCCCACGCCCACGGTCACGGACGATAGCAGCGCGCCGATCAGCATTGTCCGCACCCGCGCCAGCAAGACCGTCTACGCGGTGAACGGCAACACGAACATTGGCAGTTCGATCGCCGTCAACGCCGGGGACACGGTCACCTATCGCGTGACCGTGACGCTGCCGACCACTTCGGCCAATAACTTTCGCGTCACCGATTTTCTGCCGCTGCCGTTGTTCGACGCCAACGAATTGACCACCTTGAGCCTGACCACTCCCAGCGCGACGCCGCCGCCGGCGGGCACGGCCACGCTCGGGCCAGCGGACACCTTCTTCGCGGTCTACGACGCGATCGCCGGCCCGGCGCAGATCGGCGCGGTCGATCCGGCGTCGAACAGCGCGTCCATCGATTTCGGCAGCTTCAACGATACGCTCAATCGGCAAACCACGCTCGACGTCCTGTTCACCGTGACGGCCACCGCCGCCCCACTGGCCGATCAATTGCTGCTGACCAACCAGGTGCTGACCCAGGAAACCGACAGCGACGGCAACACCCTGACGAACATCGACATCATCCAGGTCATCACCGCCGAACCTGTATTGACGGCGAATACCATTCGCAAGGGCGTGGTGGCGACGGACAATCCGAACGCGGTCTTTAATCCCGCCGTGGTCGGCCCGGTGCCATTCTCCGCGCCGGGCACGGCTGGCACGCGCTTCACGGGCACGATCACCACTCCGGAACTGGTGGTCACGCCCATCGACAGCAACCTGCGCGGCGTGGATGCAGGGGACCGCGTCACCTTCGCCATCGTGGTGGCAAACGTCGGCACGGGGGCCAACGGCGCGTTCGACGTGCGCATTCGCGATACGTTGCCGGCGGGCTTCCGCATTCCGACCACCGGCGCCGGACTGAACTTGACCGTGACCGACGGCACCGGCGCGGCGATGCCCTTCACGAACCTGGGCAGCGGCGCCAGCGCTGGCCTGTTCGGCACGGGCATTGAACTGACCGATCCCGGCCCCACGGCGGTCCCCACGGGCGCGCTCGATCCCGGCCGGGACGCGCAGGGCAACCTGCTCAACACCGGGCAGAACCTCGTGGTCATCACCTATGACCTCGAAGTCGTGGGCACGATCACTCCCAATACGACTATTGTCAACACGGCGTCGCTGTTCAACTTCGCCAGCGTCGAGGGCGGCCCGAACTTCCTGACCCAGCCCCTGACGGACTCCGCTCAAGTGGTGACCGCCACGCCGACCATCGCCAAGCGGCTGATCGGCACCGAGATCGTCAACGCCAATAACAGCAACACGCAGGCGGTGATCGGCGAGCTGGTCACGTATGAAGTCACTGTCACCGTGCCGGAAGGCCGGACGCTGGGATTGAGCGTGCAGGATACGCTGGACGACGGACTCGCTTTCGTGCGGGTCGATTCAGTGGCCCGCTCGCCGGGCCTGGTGGCCGGCAACGTGACGCGCAACGTCAGCAACGGTGGGCGTTCGATTGGCTTCACGATCGGCACCGTGACCAACAACAACCGCGACAACAGCGTCGCCGAAACCATCACGATCCGTTACACCGCGGTGGTCTTGAACCAGGCCAGCAACCAGACCGGCACGCAGCTCAACAACAGTGCCCGGTTGACCTTCACGGGCGGTACCGCGACCACGGCCTCCGCCGAGACGATCACGGTCATCGAGCCGACCATCGACGTGCAGAAATCGGCGGTCGTCAATGGCGCGGGCACCATCGGCGAGGCCGGCCGTACGGTCGAGTACACCATCACGCTGCAAAATCCCAGCAACGTCGATGCCTTTGACCTGACCTTCACCGACCCGCTGCCGCGCGCCGCCAACGGCCGGACCCTGATCTCGAACCCCGTGCTGGCCAGCGTGGTGGACAGCGCCGGCCTGGTGACCGCCGCGCTGTTCCAGATCGTCGGCTCGGAGGCGACCGGCTACACCCTGCGCACGCGGCCCGGCGTCACCTTCGATTTCCCGGTCGATCCGGGCCGCACCATCACGCTCCGGGTCATCGGCACGCTGCCGATCATCGTGCAGCCGGGGCAACTCATCACCAACACGGCCACGGTGCAGTGGACCAGCCTCGACGGCAATCCCGGACAGCGCTCCAGGTTCAACGCGGCCTCGACGGAACGCACCGGCTCGGGCGTCGGGCCGAACGACTACCGCGACAGCGCAAGCGCCACGATTCAAATCGCCAGCGCACTGATCAAGACGCTGGTCGCCACCTCCAGCACGTTCACGCAGGGGAACGATGTCGCCATCGGCGAGATCGCGCGCTACCGGCTGCAATTCCAGTTCGCGCAGGGTTCCGCGCCGGATTTCCAGTTCGTGGACCGCTTGCCGGCCGGCATGCAGTTCCTCAACGACGGCACGACCACGGTCGCCTTCGTCGCGAACGGGCCAGGCTTCACCCTGGATGCCGACTTGACGGGGGCGGCCGTCACCGGCAATCAGAACACGGCCGTGACGCCGACCTTCGTCCTGCCCGTTGGCCGCATCAGCGTGGCGCCGGGCAGCGGCGGCGACGTGACCTTCTCCTTCGGCAATGTGATCAACAACGACAACGACAACGACCAGGAGCTGGTGATCGTCGAGTTCAACGCCCTGGTGCTCAACGAAGCAGCGAACCAGGCGGGCAGAAACCTGGCCAACGATTTCATCGCCCGCGACGCCGCGGGGCAGATCGGCAACCCGTCGGCGGCGGTGAACCTGCGCGTCGTTGAACCCAACCTGACGACCGACAAACGAGCCGATCCCACCATCGGCGATGCGGGCGACCGCATCGAGTTCGTCGTCACCGTGACCAATGCCAGCGGCGCGACCGTGACCACCGCCCACGACTTGCGGGTGCTCGACGTGCTACCGCCGGAATACACGCTCGATCCGAGCAGCGTCAGCGTGTCGCCGCTCGGCACGTTCACGACCTTCGTCAACAACAGCGCGGGCAACACCATCGACGTCTCGGCGGCGACCCTGGCGCCCGGCGCGTCTCTCGTCATCCGCTATGCGGGCATTCTGAACAGCTTGGTCGCGCCACAGCAGCTCATCGAGAACACCGCGACGACGACCTACACCAGCCTACCTGGCCCGACGGGGACCGCGCCCAATCCCACGGGTTCGGTCACGCCCGGCGCTTCGGGTGCTCCGAACGGCGAACGCAATGGCTCCGGCGGTGTGAACGATTACTTCTCGTCCGACCGGGCGCAGGTGGAAGTGCCGAACCTGGCGATGCTCAAGGTTGTGTCCGGCAGTTCGTTCCCGGAAACCGGCAGGGACCAGCACGACCCCGCCATCACCGACTTGGCCATCGGCGAAATCGTCACCTACATCGTGGGTTTCGGCTTGCCCGAGGTGACCACGCCCGCCGTGCTGGTCGATGACTTGCCGATCATTACCGGCTGGCTGGAGGCCCTCAGCAGCCGGGTGGTGAGCATCGGCGGCAACATCTCCGGCAGCCTGCTCGCCGTCGGCGATCCGGGGGTGCTGTCGGATCGCAATAACGACGGCATCGCCGACCGCGTGACGTTCAATTTCGGCACGCTGACCAATCTGGGCGACAACGTCATCGACTTGAATGACCTGATCTTCGTCGAGATCACGGCCCGCGTGCTGGACCTGCCGCAGAACGCCAACGGCACGATCCTGGTGAACACCGCGACGCTTCAGTTCGCGGGCGGCCAGCTGACGGACACCGCCGAGGTGGAGATCGTCGAACCGGAGCTGGAGATCACCAAGAACATCGTCAGCACGACGACCATCAACGCGGGCGGCGTGGTCGATTACGAGGCGCGGATCACGCACACCGCTGCCTCGACCATGGACGCCGTGAACGTGCAAGTCACCGACCTGCTGAGCGACCCCGACTTGACCCTGGTGCCGGGCAGCGTGGTGGTCATATCCAGCGCCACGCCGACGATCACGCCGCAGGCGCCCGACGGCTTCCAGGTGTCGCTGGCGAGCATTCCCCTGGGGGAAGAGGTCATCATTCGCTACCAGGCGACCGTGAGCGCCACGGCCAATCCGGGCGACGTGCTGCCCAACACCATCGACGTGGCTTACAACGGCACGCCGGGCGACCCGGCCGTGCGTCCGCGAAACGACGAGGCCACCGCGAACCTGGTGCTCAACGGCGCCAGTGTCTCCGGCTTCGTCTTCCACGAGCAGCGGCCCGGCCCCAGTCTGCCCATTCCGGGCACCACGCTGATCCTGGTTGGTTTCGATATCGGCAATCAACCCGTGTTGCGGACGACGACCACGGATGGAACTGGAGCCTACGTGTTCGCGAACCTGACGCCCGGCAACTACATCATCATCGAAGTGCAGCCGGCCGGCTTCATTTCCAGCCGGCAGGAGGTCGGCTCACCGTTTGGCACCGGCTCGCCCGCTGAGAACCGGCTGACGCTGACCATACCCGCCGGCCAGACGGGCGCGGGGACTGGCTTCAATTTCTTTGAAGTCCAGCCGAGCAGCCTGGCGGGCTTTGTCTACGAAGACGTGGTCAACAACGGCGTGCGCGACCCGGCAACCGACCCCGGTATTCCCGGCGTCACGATCACGCTGACCGGCACCGACTGGAACGGGCTGGCCATCAACCGCGTCGTGCAGACGGATGCCGCCGGCGCATACCTGTTCAACAACCTGCTGCCAGGCGACTACCAGATCAACCAAACGCAGCCCGCCGGCTTCCTGGACGGCGATGAAACGCTCGGTTCGCTCGGCACGAGCATCAGCGCCAACGATGAGTTCACCATCGACGATCTGGGACAGGCGCTGACGGGCATCGACTACAACTTCGGCGAACTGCGGCCGTCCAGCCTGTCGGGTTTCGTCTACCTGGACCGCAACAACAACGGACTGAAAGACCCGAACGAACCCGGGATCGCGGGCGTGGTGGTGCTGCTGAGCGGCACCGACGACCGCGGCAACCCGGTCACCGGCCGGGCGACCACGAGCGCCAACGGCGGGTACGTCTTCCTCAATCTGCGGCCCAGCAGCCCGCAGGGCTACACGCTCACGCAAATCCAGCCGGTACGGTACATCGACGGCCTCGACACTGCCGGCAGCCTGGGCGGCGTGGCCCGCAACGACATTCCCGACGAGATCATTGAACAGATCATCGTCGGGCCGAACCAGAACGGCATCGACTACCTGTTCGGCGAACTCCGGCTGCGGTTCCCCACCAAGCGAGATTTCTTGATGGGCGGTTGATGGCCAGCGCGCTGCGCCTCAGTAGCGCAGCTCCAGTCGCAGGCTCAAGGCGTGCATCCAGAGCAGGTCGGACTGTTCGAGGACCATCGGCCGCGACGGGCCGCCACCGATGGGCGGTGGGATCAGGTTGGGATTGACCACAAGGTCGATCTGGTCGCCGGCACGTGCCACGTTGGGCCAGAGCAGCAGCGTGTAGCCGACGCGCGTGTGCAGCCGCTGCGTGAGCTGACAGCTCAGCCCGACGCCAAACTCGGGCACGATGGCGAACGCCGCGCTGTCGTGCCGGCCGATGTTCGACTGGAGGGCCAGCAGGCCGCCCTGGCTGAACAGCGGCGGCGCACCGGGTGGCGTCGCGACCGTCGAGCCATTGATGACTATTTCGCGGTGTACACAGCCCAGCGCCAGCCGGGCAGTGCAGTCCGCCGCCCACTGGTTGCTCCAGCGGCTGGCCGAAATGCCCAGATTCAGACCGTTAAAGCAGTTGCTGGCCTCGAAGCGGTCGTTGACGCGAAACGTCGTCCCGACGGACTGCGGATCTTCGGAAACGAGGTTTTCCGTGATCTCGACCTTGTCCTTGAAGTAGAGAAAGCGGTAACCCGTCAGCCAGTCCACCCGGTAGTTACAGCCGCAGCAGAGCAGTTTGCGGCAATCGAGGTCCGCGCCAAGCAGCGGCCCGCTGTCCGCGTCCACGGACACGCCTCCGCCGATCACGCCGTCGAGATCGACCAGTTCGACAGCCGGTCGGTCCGTGTTGCCATCAATGAACGGCCGACTGGTGGGTGAGCCGGTAAACGTCCCGCCGTCGCTGCGGGGAGCCAGCCAGAAGAACCGGGCCTCGATCCCGCAAGTCCGGCACTCGTCGAGCCACTTTCCCCAGGCAAGCCGGAAACCGGAACGCACATCCTCGCCGACGCGCTCATCGCCGAACAGCACGACCGTGCCGGGCTGGCCCAGGATGCCGGGATTCGCGGCGCTCGGCCCCGTCGTCACCAGCGGCGGCAGGTTTCCGCCCCGGATGCAACCGAGCAGGTACTCGCCCGCCAGCCAGCAGCGCTCCGGCCGCTCTTGCTGCATCGCCTCCACGACCGTTGACGATCTTGCCGGTTCGAGGGCCTGCGCGGCTTGGGCGAGCGTGGTGGGAGCTTGGCCAAGTGCAAGCGCGGCCAGGATGCAGGCGGGCAACATGGGTGCGACTCCAAACCAAGCAAGCCAATCGATGCAGCGGGTGCGCTGTCGGCTTTGATCGGCCGCTGCCGGCGTGAAGGTGAGACTTCACGGCAAATTGGCGGCAATCGAACGATACCGAGGCCGCTTGACTGGATTAACCGGACGAAAGCACCGGCGACAGGACACTGCGTCCCTACCGCTTCGGCGCGCGGCGCAGGTAACGGCCGACGCGCCCGAGCTGGAGTTGCCACCAGCCGAAGGTTTCCGTCAGCCATTTGTAGAGCGACGCCCCCATCAGTGTGCCGAGCGCGATCGAGGCCAGGGCGAAGACGGCGCTGACGAGGCCGTCGAACCCCGCGGCCCGGTCGTGGAGCATGCGCGCCACGCTGCGCAGCCCCAGCGCGCCGGGCACCAGCAGCCAGAAGCTGGGCAGAAACGTGACCATCGCGGGCGGGCCTTTGAAACGCAGCTGGATGAGGTAGCCCAGCGGCGTCGCCACCAGCATGCCGAAGAAGCCGCTGATCTCCTTGCCGAAGCCGAGCGCCGCCACCCGCTGCGCCGCGAATGCGACCAGCAACACGAGCAGCATCCAGAGCAGGGAGTTTTGCGGGGCCGAGAAATGCAGATAGACGCCGACGCCGAACACGATCACGCCCAGCCACTGCACCCAGGCCGCCGGGTCGATTTGTACCGGCGCTTCCATGACCCGGTCGGGGCTGACGCCAGCCAGCGCC
>JAEUIF010000919.1 GCA_016795185.1 Planctomycetia bacterium
ACTCCGAAGTGCGGCCAGTGCCCGCAACGTGAGTCCAGAGGAACTGGGTTCAGAGCTTCTCGGTGGAGCGATTGAAAAGATCGAACCAGCGACGGATGGGCCGGATCGCAATCGTCGGCGAGGCGAGTTAATCGACAAGAAATACCACAGCGGAGGGCTGACGGCGGCGGAAGTCCAGGAACTTGAAGTCCTCCAGGTTGCGCTGGAACAGCAACTGGCCCCGCTGGACCAAAAGCGCCTGGATTGGCTTCGGGCAATGGAGGAGCGTGTCCAGAAGCTGCCAGTTCAGTAAGGGACTGGTCCGGAGTTCGCATGCCGTTTTCGTACGCCCGAGATCGTTTGGAACGAAAGCATGGCCCGCGCGGCTACGAAGATTGCGATTCCTACAAACCCTGGTTGCGAGACGAGTTCGATTATCGCTGCATTTACTGCTTGTGCCGGGAAACCTGGTCGGCGAATGGTCAGGCCGAGTTCAGTGTCGATCACGTGCTGCCGGTTTCCATCGCACCCTCGGCGGCGGTTCTCTACGAGAACATGGTTTACGCCTGCTCGCTTTGCAATGCGAGCAGACAGAACCAGCACCTGCCGTTTCATCCCGGTGAGCAACCACTTGCGGAACACCTGGACTTGACGGACAATGGCATCGTCACGGGCCTCACGACGGCAGGAAGTGAATTGATTGATCGTTGTCACTTGAATCGAACAAGGCTGGTCGAGTTTCGGCGACAAATGCTCAGGATGGTTGCATACCTGAAGGCGCAAACCAGCAATGAGGCAAGAGCTTTGCTGCATGAGCTTTTGCGGTTCCCGACGGACCTCCCAAACCTGCGGAACCTGAAACCGCCGGCGGGCAACGCCCGCCCCGAAGGCATCGCGGAAAGTTACTACGAACGACAACAACGCGGCGAACTACCGGACACCTACTAAGCCACCATCTTTCACCCCGGAGAACCCTGCCATGCTCATCATCCCTGGCCAGCCCGGCAGAGATACCTGCGACCCGCGCCAGACTCTCAGCCGCCGCGATCTGCTGCGCATCGGCGGTTCCGGCATGCTGGGCCTCAGCCTGGGTTCGATGTTCCAGTTGCAGGCCAGGGCCGCCGAGAACAAGTCGAACGGCGGGCCAGGTTGGGGCAAGGCCAAGAGCATCATCTTGATCTACCTCCAGGGCGGGCCGAGCCACCTGGACCTCTGGGATCCCAAGGACAACGTCCCGGAGAACGTCAAGAGCCCGTTCCAGGCCATCAGCACCAAGACCGTGGGCGTCAAGTTCACGGAAATCCTGCCCAAGTTGGCCGAGGTGACGGATAAGCTCACGATGATCCGTTCGATGGGCTACACGCCGAACGGCCTGTTCAACCACACGGCGGCCATCTACCAGATGATGACCGGCTACACCACCGACAAGGTCAGCCCGTCCGGCCAGCTCGAACCGCCCGACCCGAAGGACTATCCGAACTTCGGCTCGCAGCTGATTCGCCTGAAGCCGGTCACGCAGCCAATGCTGCCGTTCGTCATGCTGCCCCGGCCGTTGCAGGAATCGAACGTCGTCGGCAAAGGCGGCAACGCCGGCTTTCTGGGCCGCGCGTACGACCCGTACACGCTGTACCCCGACGGCGACGACATGGACATGAGCAAGATGGAGCGCATCCGCATCGACGACCTCAAGCTGCGGCCCGAAGTCTTCAGCAACCGGCTGGAGCGGCGCGCCAAGCTGCGCGACGTCATCAACGCGGGCATGCCCGACATCGACAAGGCCGTCTCCGATTACAACCTGAACTCTTACTACGACCGCGCCCTGAACCTGGTGCTGTCTGGCAGGGCGCGCGAAGCCTTTGATCTCGAAAAGGAAGCGCCGAAGCTCCGCACGGCTTACGGCAAGAACACCTTTGGCCAGAGCTGCCTGCTGGCCCGGCGACTGGTCGAGGCCGGCACGCGCGTGGTCGAGATCATCTGGCCGAAGGTTGCCAACTCGGACAACCATTCGTGGGACCACCACGTCGGCCTGCCGAAGCGCATGAAGGACCAGGGTGGCCCGATGCTGGACGCTGGCCTGTCCACCCTGATCGCCGATCTGGACGAGCGCGGCGTACTCTCCGAAACTCTCGTGGTAGCGGTGGGCGAGTTCGGCCGCAGCCCGCAGCGCGGCGTCAGCACGTCGGGCAACGGCAACAGCGCCGACGGCCGCGACCACTGGCCCTACTGCTACACGGCCGTCGCCGCCGGCGCGGGCATCCGCCGCGGCAATGTCCACGGCGAATCGGACAAGACCGCGTCCAGCCCGCGCAAGGACCCGGTGCATCCGGGCGAACTGCTGGCGACCATCTACCACGCCTTCGGCATCGACCCGCACACCATCGCTTTCAACCACCTGAACCAGCCGCGCGAGCTGGTGCAAGCGGAAGCGGTGACGAAGCTGTTTGCGTGAGTGTGATATTTCCAGCTTCATGCCGAGGGCCGCGATCACTGGCCCTACTGCTACACCGGCGTCATCGCTGGGGCCGGCGTCAAGCGTGGCTACGTCCATGGGCGCAGTGATAAGACCGCATCGGCTCCCCTGGACAACCCGGTCCACCCGACCGACCTCCTGGCGACGATCTACCACAGCCTGGGTATC
>JAEUIF010000122.1 GCA_016795185.1 Planctomycetia bacterium
TTCATAACTGGCGCAGCACGGCGCGCACGGGGCTGGCGTCGAAGCCGGCCAGCTTGAGCGGCAGGGCGATCAATTCGTAGAGCCCCGCTGGCACGTCGCGGAGCACCAGCCCTTCCAGGATGGCGAGGTCGCATTCCCGGCAGGCGGCGTGCGCCGGCAGGTCCTTCGAGTCGAACAGATCGACGCTCGGCGTGTCGATGCCGAGCAGGCGCGCGCCCTGGCCGTGCAGCCAGCAGACCAACTCGGGATCGAGCGCGGCGAAATCGGGGTTGAACCGCTCCGGGTCGGGAAATGTGTCCGTGGCGAACAGCACGCGCGCCGCCCGCACCGGTTCGGGCAGCAGCGCCGCGGTGACGCGGGCGCCGCGCGCCGCCGACACGCGCATCACCTGGCATGGCCCCAGGTACAGGTCCAGGGGCCGCTGGTCAATGGTCTGTCCTTCGGTGTCGTAGTGGCTGGGCGCGTCCGCGTGAGCGCCCAAGTGGACCGTGGCATGCAGCGTGGACAGCGTGATGTTATCGCCGCGCCGCAAATCGCACAGCACCTCGCGGCTAGGCGGGGTATCGCCGGGCCAGACGGCGAGCCGAGCGCTGATCGGCGGCGTGATGTCGTAGAGCATGGCGGTTTCAAGAAATACCGTAGGTCAGGTTTTCCAGCCTGACGAAAGCGCCCGCGACGTGCGGCCCATCAGTGGCGCTTCCGTCAGGCTGGAAAGCCTGACCTACCAGACTTTCCGTCAGGCTGGAAAGCCTCACCTACGGGATACTATAGCTGGTGCCGGATGGCCCACAGGTCCGGAAACATCGGGTGAAACAGCGATTTCTTAAGAAACTCGACGCCCAGCGAACCGCCGGTGCCGCGCTTGCTGCCGATGGTGCGCTCCACCAGCTTGATGTGCCGGTAGCGCCATTCCTGCAAGCCCTCGTCGAAATCGGTCATCAACTCGAAGAGGATTTCCAGTTCCGGCCGGGTCTGATAGAGCCGGAGAATGCCGGCTTCGACCTGCTCGTTGGGCGCGGCTGCCGCCGTCGGGTCGCGCTGCTGGAACTCGGCCGGCAGGGCGACGCCGTGGTGCTCCAGGAAGCGGTAGAAGCAATCGTAGACCGAGGGTTCGTGCAGGCGCTGCTGCAAGCGCGCGTAGGCCGGGGTGCCGGCTTGCTGGTAGCGGAGCATGTCCGGCCGCTTGTAACCCAGCACGAACTCGAACTCGCGGAACTGGCTCGACTGAAAGCCGGAGGCGTGTTCCAGCCGCTCGCGGAAGCTGTTGAATGAGCGCGGCGTCATGGTTTCGAGAATATCCACCTGCTCGACCATGACCTTCATGATCGTGCGGACGCGCTTGAAGGTCGCGATGGCGTCCCATAAGCGGTTCTCGCAAAAGTCCTGCTTGATGCGGTCCAGTTCGTGCAACTGAAGCTTGAACCACAACTCGTAGGCTTGATGGCTGATGATGAAGATCATCTCGTCGTGCTCGGGCGGCGACGAGCGCGGCTCCTGCAAGTTCAGAAGCTGGTCGATCTTCAGATAACTGGCGTAGGTCAGGTCCATGAGGCTGCCGCCGTCCACGGGCGATGGAGTTCATTTGCCCTGCGGCAGGCCGTGCTCGTGGAACCGGCGCACGTCCCAGAGCCGCACCGTGCCGTCCTGGCTGCCGCTGGCCATGATCCGGCTGTCGGGTGAAAAACCAAACGCCGTGATGCCGTCGCGATGGCCATAGCGGTTGTTGAAGCCGAAGCGTTCGCGGTTGAACAGCACTGCGTCCCGGTCGCCGTTCCAGCCGGCCGAGACCACCAGCCGGCCGTCGGGTGAGAAGGCCACCGCTTTGATGTCCACGGTCGGCGTCAGGGCGTGCTGCGGCCAGACCGTTTGCTTCTTCCAGGTCAATGCTCGCCAGTAGTGCAAGCGGTCGGCGCTGGCCGCCGCCAGCTGCTCGGCGATGGGAATGGGTTCGGGCGTGAAGACCAGGCGGTTGATGCGCTGGCCCAGGGTGAATTCCTCGATGACCTTGCCCGTGAGCGTGTTCCAGACGCGGATGTTGCCCGCTTCGTCGCCGGCCGCGAGCAGCAAGCCTTCGTGCGAAAACGCCACGCTATTGACGGCGGCGGGCAGTTCGCCAAAGGCGCGAATGGTGGCGCCGGTCTGCGTGTCGAACAGCTTGGCGTTCGCGCCCTGGCCCGTCGCCAGTTGTTTCCGCGCGGGAGCATAGGCCACCGCGCGGACCTCCGCGCCGGCTTCCAGGACGGTTCCAAGCTGGCGGACGCAATCCCAGACGCGAATACCGTTACGGGTGGCGACGGCCAGTTCCGCGCCGTCGGCCGAGAAGTCCAGCGCTCGAATCGGCTGGCCCTTCCAGAGCAGCCAGCGCG
>JAEUIF010000943.1 GCA_016795185.1 Planctomycetia bacterium
CGACGATGGGCCGTGTCAGTTCGCGCAGCACGGTGCGTGGCGCGGCCTTGCCGATGATCGAATGGAACCGCACGTCCGGTGGACGCTGACGAGTGCTCAGCAACTGCAATGCAGGCGAATCGGGCGAGAGCAAGTCCACGCTGGTCGGCGGCGTCCAGACGGTGGCGTCGAGCTTCATCAGTTCCTGAGCGGATTGCATCAAACCGCGCGGCAATTCCACGAAGTGCGCTGCCACGCGCCCCGGCAGCGACGGGCCCAGCAAGGAACCCCGGTGCGGCGTGCCGATGAACACCACCCGGCCGACCTCGGGCTCGCGCGAAAAGTAGAAGACCTGTTCCAGTTCTTGCCGCACGGAAGGATCGACCGCGAGCCGGTCGAGCGGGCGCTTGCTGACCAGCTGGAAGAAGTCGTCGCCGCTGTCGGCGGTCAACAACCGCGACACCAACCCGCCCATGCTATGGCCGACCAGGACCAGGTGATCGAGCGCCAGGTCGGTGCCGCGTGGGTCGAGTTCCTGGCGCAGCGCGCGTAAATCGTGACGCAGGTCCGCCGCCGCTTGCAAGTAGCCCGGGCCGGTCGGATAGAGATAGAACCAGAACTGGTAGCGTTCGCGCAGTTCCGGATCGGCGCGTAGATCGTTGAACATCGGCGCCCAGGTCAGAGGCGACGACAGTAAGCCATGCACCATCAGCACCGGGATTTTGCCCCGCTGATAGGGCTCTAGCATGTAGATCCCCGCCTTCGCGGCCACCTTGTCGGGCCGGAGGAAACCAAGAAAGTCAGCGCGTTGCAAATCGGTGTTGGCCAGGAAGTAGGCCAGCGGCGTGGACAGGTCGCTTTCCAGCGGCACCCGGCGGCCAGCGACTTGGATCGCGGCAGTTTGCAGCGGGTTGTACAGCTCCAGCGCACCCGCCCGGCGGCGATGCAGTTCCGCCAGTCCGCCCTCGAAGCGGAAAAACGCGCTGACGGGAAAGCTGACGGCGTTCGGGAAGAAGCCGTCTCGGGCAGCGTTCGCGGCGGCGGCGCGCGTGCCGATGAGCGGCACACCAAGGCCGTACTGTCCGTGGCGGTTCGCCAGGCCCACCGCGTCGTAGTCGCTGGCCAGCAGCAGGGGGCCGAACTCCTCCGGTCCCCAGGCGAAGCCGTGATGCTGCACCGTCAGCGAGAAGCCCTGGCCATCGGGCGTCGGCAGGTGTAGGCGTTCGCGCGGGTCCAGTCGCCCAGCTTGCTGTGCGGTGCGGATACACTTGGCCAGTGCCGCGTTGTAGAGATCGCAGGCCAGCCGGAAGCGCGGATCGAAGGGCGTCGCCGTTACTTCCACCGGCGCTGCCTGCGCGTCGAACAGGTAGTGGTAGGCGTAACCGGCACAGAGATAGTGATACGCGCAGGCATCCGAAGGGTTAGCCTGGTCGCCCAGCCAGTGGCTAAGTTCGGCCAGGGCAAACAAGCGATCGGGCTGCGGGTCGCGTTCGGTTTCGGCCTGCAAGCGCACGAAGCAATCGAAGGGATTCCTATCGCAGACTGCTTCCAGGTCGAGCTGCCGCAACGTCTGCCGGGTGCGCGCCGACAGCATGTCGCTGGCGCCCAGGCTGTCCTCGAAAGCCCCGAAGAGACGATAACCCTCGGCGGGCCGCACCCAGACCTGTGCGCAGCCTGGACTGACGGCTACCGCGATGAGCAGCAGCCAGACGAACAGACGACCAGCAGGTCGGTTTGCATCGAGCACGATCGGTTCATCCTCCACTACCAGACGACCGGCGGCGCGGGGACGATAGCATGCGTCGCCTCCGCGTCAAGTACGGCCTGCGCGGCCATAGTTTGCACAGCACGGGCAAGCGTGCCCACAGCGCGGCGCGGGCAATTGGCGCGCGAATTCGTCTGGAGCTTTTTCACCCGATCTTTACAATCCCCGCCCGCGGCGCGGACTTCATTCACCCATCTTTCACGAACCCTCATGATTGCCTACGACCGCAAACACTGGTTTAGTCTGATGTTCACCGTGCGCGGCACCATCCTGCCGCGCGTGCGCCGGGAACTGGTGTACTTCTTCCTCGGCACGCTGGCGCTATGTGCGTGTCACCAGTGGCTGTTCGCCGTGCCGGTCCTGAATTCCCTGGGACACACGGTCATGGGCGTGACCGTGGGCATGCTGATCGTCTTCCGCAACAATTGCTCCTACGACCGCTTCTGGGAAGGTCGCAAGCTTTGGGGCGGCATCATCACGCATTCCCGCAACCTGGTGCGCACGGCGGCGGCGTTCGCCTCTCAGCCCGTGAACGACCTGGCCGACCTGGTCACTGCCTACGCGCATGCCTTGAAACAGCACCTGCGCGGCAAGAAAGACTTGAGCGAAATCGAAGGGATGGTCCCCGCGGACACCTATCGCCGCGTGGTCGCGGCGGACAATCCGCCGACCCTGCTCGCCTGGTACATCGGCGACTGGGTCAAGCAGCGGCACGTCGCCGGCCAGTTCGACGCCGCCACCGCGCGCGCCCTCGACAACTGCGCCGCCGGCCTGATCGACTGTCAGAGCGGCTGCGAACGCATCCTGACCACGCCGCTGCCGTTCGCCTATGCCGTACATATTCGCCAGATGCTCATGCTCTACCTGATGACCTTGCCGCTCGTGCTGCTGCCGTTGATGGGCTGGTTCTCGGCCCCGGCCGTGGCCATCATCGTCTTCGGGTTGCTCGGCATCGAGACCGTCGGCGTCGAGATTGAAGACCCGTTTGGCGACGAGGCCAACGATCTGCACATCGAGGCCTTCTGCGCGCAGATTCGTCACGAATTGCAGGCGACGACGGATGCCGCCGAGGCCCGCGTCGGTGGGTTGCGGCTGGCGACGCCGGAAGCGCCCAGCCGTCGGGCGGCATAGACTCGATCGCAAGTCCCCGACTCGATTGACAGACGCCAGCGCATCTGTCACGCTAACCCGCGGATCGCTGGACTGCTGCCGCATCGAGTCGGGGAAGTTTCAATCATGTCCGCCAAGCTGGTGGTTGCGGCCGGGCCGTCGGCCGGCACGGAATTCTGGATCGAGGACGAGGTGCTGCGCATCGGCGCGGATGCCAACTGCGCCGTCTGCCTGTCAGCGCCGGGCGTAGCAGCGCACGTGGCCACGCTGGAGTTTCGCAGCGGCGGCTATCTCCTGCACAACCGCCAGACACAGCCTCTCGTGCTCGACGGCAAACCCCTGCCGCAGAGCGCCTCCGCCGCCTGGCCGCCCGACGGCAACTTGCAATTGACGCGCGACCTGGTGCTGACGTTGCTGATCGAGGGCGACCCCGCGCCCAGCAAGCGGCCCGCACGGCGCGTGGAACTGCCGGAGGCGGATGAACCCTCACTGCCCGCGGAAGCACCGCCGCCGCCCAGCAGCGGCGGCAAGACCGCCATGCAATTGCTGCTGATCGTGGTCCTTTTCGGTCTGGCCGGGATGCTGTTCCTGGTCGATGCGAAAAAGAACGCGCCCGCCGCCGACCGCGATGTGCCGGTGGAGTTTGCCGCCCTGATACACGACC
>JAEUIF010000954.1 GCA_016795185.1 Planctomycetia bacterium
CGGTATCGGGCGGAGATGAAACGGCGTGGTGTCAAGTATCAGGAAGAGTGGCCCAATGGTTCGGTGGAGTTTCTCATTTCGCAAGAACATAAGCCGCACGCCTGGAAACTGGACTGACTGCCTCAACTCCACAGCTACGGCTTTGCGTGGGCTGGGCATGGGAGTTACCGACCGGGCGCCAGGTATTCGGGTGGCATGTCCCTCGGTACTCCGAGGGCGTGCGGAACCCCGAAACGACTTCACCTCCGACAAGCGACCCGTCGCTCGCACGCCCTCGGAGTACCGAGGGACGTGCCACCCGGCGCCTACGTGCTCGCCGGTGACCTATCGACAAGAATAGGCTGACCGAATCATGCGAATCGTCGATCCAGTCACCGGCAACACCTATTGCGAAAAGCGCCGGCGTCGCTACGACGAGCCGGGGCAGCCGCGCGAACTCACCTTTTCCTGCTACCGCCGCTACGCCTTCTTTGCTCGCGAGCGCACTTGCGAGTGGTTTTGCCAGGCCCTGGAAGGCGCTCGCTCCAAGTTCGGCTTTCAGATCTGGGCCTACGTCCTGATGCCGGATCACGTCCACTTGCTGGTTTACCCTGGAACAGCGATCCAGCAGATGTCGCGTTTCCTGCAAGCCGTCAAGCAGCCAGTCGCCCGGCAGGCGCTCGACTACCTGGCGGCACACTCGCCCGCCTGGCTGGAGCGGCTTGCGGTTCGTGAAGGCATGCGGGTACGGCATCGCTTCTGGCAGCCAGGCGGGGGCTACGATCGCAACATTACGAGCACTGAGACGTTGCAGGCCATGATCGACTACATCCACGCCAACCCAGTGCGTCGCGGTTTGGTTAGCGATATCCTGGATTGGGAATGGTCCAGTGCGCGCTGGTACGCCGGCCTCCGCCCGGTAAAGGTGGAAATGGACGCCCAGGTGCTAATCGAACTGGCACGCGGGTGAATCGACGGCGGCGACGGGTGGCACGTCCCTCGGTACTCCGAGGGCGTGCGAGCGACGGGCTACTGGTCGGAGGTCAAGTCGATTCGGGGTGCCGCACGCCCTCGGAGTACCGAGGGACGTGCCACCCTTTGAAGGCGCAGAAGGACGATGCCTGCGGGTCTGCCCTCAGCGTTTCCGTGCCGCGCGCAGTTGCAAGCGCAGCACGACCTCGCCCAGTTGCAGGCGGTCGCCGTCGTGCAGTTCCTGGCTGCCTTCGAGGGCGATGCCGTTGACCAGTGTCGCGCCGGGGGCGTGGTTTTCGAGCACGAAGCGGTCCTGTTCGCGGCGCAGCAGGGCGTGGCGCTTCTCGACGCGCATGTCGCGGAAGAGCGGGATGTCGGCGGCTTCGTCGCGGCCGAGCCAGGTGCGAGGTTTGTCGAGCGGGTAGTCGCGGCCTTCCTGCCAGCCGCGCAGCACGCGCAGCGACGCCGGCTGAAACACGCCGCGCACCAGCGCCGACAGCGCGCCGATGCACGCGCCGAGCAGCATCAGGCCGACCGCGCCCGCCAGGGCGGTTTGCTGGGCCGAGTCCGGCCCGCGCTGCATGGGTAGCAGGTACAGCAGGCCGAACAGCGTGCCGCCGAGGAAACCGCCCAGCGCCCCACCCACCGCGCCGTAACTGAGCTTGGCCAGCGAGCGCGCCGCCACGCCTTCGCTCAGGCCCACGGCCCAGCCCAGCAGCAGCCAGCCCAGGCCGCGCGCCAGCAGGGCGACTTCCAGCCTTCGGCCGCCATAACGTTCCAGCAGTTCGTAGTTCGCCTGGTCGCCGAGCCAGAGCCCCAGCGCGCCGCCGGCCGCGCCGAGCACCATGCCGTAAGCCGCCAGCCGGCAGAAACGCAGGGGAGCGCGGTCGCGAATGGCTTCCACGCTGACCACGCAGTAGCCGATGCTGCCGCCGATGAGCGCCCCGCCCAGCAGCCATTGCCGGCTGTCCGCCGCGCCGGGATCGCCAAACGCGCCGTAGAGCAGCCAGCCAATCAGGCCGCCTAGCGCACCGAACACGGCATTGAAGTAGATGCGGCTCAGCAGGGCCATGTCCGTCATTATAAACGATCGACCAGCGACGCCGTTGCTTGCGCCGCGCGAATGTGCTTGAATCGTGCCAGGAACAAACGGCAATTTTTCAGGGAGGAAGTTGATGGGACACCAGGGGAACGGCGTGATGGGTCAGGTCTTCGTCGAATTCACGGTGGCCAACAACCGCGATGTGCAAAAGGCCGCCGAGGGCACGCTGTCCGCGGAACGGGTGCGGCGCGTGCGCCTCAAGGGCATGGTGGATACCGGCGCCAACTACCTGGTGCTGCCGGAAGCCGCCGTCACCCAACTCGACTTGCCGGCGGCCAAGCCGATTCTGGTCCGCTTCGGGGACGGGCGGCTGGAGGTGCGCAACGTCGTGGAGGAAGCCCGGGTGGACCTGCTCGACCGCCAGGGCACATTCCGGGCGATTGTCGAGCCGCAGCGCGCCGACGCCTTGATTGGAGCGATCGTCCTGGAAGACCTCGACCTGCTGGTCGATTGCTCGAAGCAGACTCTGCTGCCGCGCGATCCGCAACAGATGCACGCCGACGTTTGAGCCCGCACCGCCGCGAGGGGAATCGCCATGACGCCAGCCCCGCACGAACAACAGCAACTTGACGACCTCGGCTTCGTCGTCCTGGAAAACCTCATGGGTGACGACCTGCTGACCGCGCTGCGCCGGCGGGTGGAAGAGTTGTTCGTCGAAGAGGGCGCGCAGGCCGGCGCGGAGTTCAAGCAGGAGCCGGGCGCGCGGCGGCTGGCCAACCTCATGAACAAGGGCGAGGTCTTTCAGCGTGCCCTGCAAACGCCGCAGCTGCTAGCGTGCGTCGAAGCGGTGCTGGGGCCGGAGTACAAGCTGAGCAGCATGAACGTGCGCTCGGCGAACCCGCATTCGGACGCCCCGCAGCCCTTGCACTGCGACATGGGCGGGCTGCCCGACGAGCGCGGCCCGTGGGTGTGCAACTCGGTCTGGCTGCTCGACGACTTCACGCCAGACAACGGCGCGATCCGCGTGGTGCCCGGCTCGCATCGCTGGGGCAGGCTGCCGCAAAGCGAACTTGCGGACCCGAAGGCCCGGCACCCGCAAGAACTGCTGCTGACCGCGCCGGCCGGCACCGTGGTGGTGATGAACGCGCACCTCTGGCACGGCGGCACGGGCAACCGCACCGCCCAACCACGCACCGCCCTGCACATCTTCTTCGCCCGTCGCGACAAGCCGCAGCAGCAATATCAGAAGCAGCTGGTGCGTCCGGAAGTGCAGGCGCAATTCTCGCCGCCCTTGCGCTGGCTGCTCGCCCTGGACGATCCGCACAACGACGCGGTCAGCCGCGAGGTGGCCGTGCGCAGCGGGTTCCTCAAATGATGAAGCGCGATGGATGACCCTGCCGAAGCATGAAACCTCCACCTCCCGACTGGCAGCTGCCTGCCGGCGTCCGCCGCGAACTGTGGGACTACCTCCACGACGCCGAGCAGGCGCGCACCTACGACGAGCGCCTGGCCGGCACACCGCTGCTGCGCGCCGATGTCGAGTTCGTGGAGCGCCACTGTCCCACGCCCGGCCGGTTGCTCGATCTGGGCTGCGGCACCGGCCGTGTACTCGTGCCGCTGGCGCAACGTGGGCAGCGCGTGCTGGGCGTTGATCTGTCGGAGGAAATGCTCAAAGTGGCGGGGGAAAAAGCAGCGGCGGCGGGAGTCGGCGTGTCGCTGCTGAAAGCCAACATCGTCGAACTCGGCTGCCTGGCCGATGCCAGCTTCGACTATGTGCTCTGCCTGTTCAGCACGCTGGGCATGGTGGCCGGGGCGGAGCATCGTTTGCGGCTGGTCCCCCACCTCCGCCCCTACCTGCCGCCGGCCCGCCCGATCGAGCTGCATGTGCATAATCGCTGGTACAACGCCTGGGACCGCGCGGGCCGGCGCTGGTTGCTGCGCGACCTGGCGCGCTCGCTGCGGGGTCGTCCGGATGCTGGCGACCGCAGCGAGATTGGCGGCCCCACGCTGCATCACTTCACGCGCCGGGAAGCCGAAAAGCTGCTCACCGACGCGGGCTTCACGCTGGTCGAAGTCCAGCCGGTGAGCACGGGCCCAGCAACTCGTCCGCGCTGGTTTGCCGGTCTGCGGACTTACGGCTGGCTACTCGCGGCGGTCAAGGCTGGATGAAGCCTTTCAAACTACCGGACCAATTTCCCGTAGGGTCCGCTGTGCGGACCACACACCCTGATGCTGTCGGGACTTCAATGGTCCGCACAGCGGACCCTACCAGTTTTGTCCGGCAGCCCTTACACAGTGGTCGGCTACGGCCGGGTCGGCGTTCGGCGACCGAGGAGGTAGCCGAGCACCAGCAGGATAATGCCCGCGACGACCGCATAGTGCCAGGCCGGACTGCCGCCCGCCGCCGGGGGCCGCTGTGGAGCCGCTGGTTGTCCGCTCGCGACGCTGGCCGCGGCGGTGCGCGTCCACTGGCCCGCCTGGGATGCCGCGTGGACCGGCAGGTTGCTGGCCTGGTCCCAGCCGCGCACCGCTTCCAGGCCGATGGCCGTGTCTCCGGCCGGACCGGCCAGCACGTCAAAGTCGGCCAGCAACAACACGCCGGTTCCCTTCACCTCCTCGCTGGATACGAGGGCCACCCGCGCGCGTCCGGGTTGTACCACGTTCGCTTCGACGAAGCCCGTCGGCAACAGAGCGCCGTGCTCGACGCCCTTGAAGCGCACGATGGCGGGATCGTAGACGATCTCGAACTGCGCTGCTCCGATGCCGATGGGGGACCGCAGCTGAATCGGCACGCGGGCCAGCGCTCCCGCCTCGGTGGAGCCCGCCGCGATGGACAGTTCCATGCGCGGCGACTGGGCGGCGGCCGAACTCGCGACCAGGCACCAGACGATCACCCAGGCCGAGCGACCGAGTCTCGAAGTCGTCATGGGACTGCCTCCTCGCGGTATGCCGTCACTTGCCAACAGCCTTGACCAGAATCAGGCGGGCGTCGTTCGACGTTACGTGACCGTCGTGGTCCAGGTCGAGGTTCTTGTCCTCGGGCAGCAACTTGACCGACATCTTCAGAGCGGACAGGGCATCGCCGGCCGTCACCAGGCCGTCGCCGTCGTGGTCGCCCGGAATTTTCCCGCTCTCGCCGACGATGATGACCGAGCCATCGATGGTGTCGGCGGTCAAGGGCTTGCCGTCGGTCCCGTTCGCCGTCGTCACCGCCACCCGCAGAACGGTGTGGTCGCCCGGCTTGCCGACGGCGCGGAAAGCGACATGGGCCAGGATGCCCGAATCGGTGACGGGCTTCGCGCCGGCAAAGCCGACGCGCGCCAGCCCGGCCTCGGCGGCGTTGGCCTCGAACAGGGCATTGCCGAGCACGTTGCCACGCAGCGGCTTCCCCTGCGCCGTCGCCACGGTCGGCGTGTAGGCCACCGTCGTGTTGAGGTTGGCCACGCCGCTGGGATTCAGAAGGTAGATCGGCACCTGCACGGTCTCGCCCGGCTTGGCACGACGCACGCCGGCCTGCACGGTGAACCGATTCACGTTCGCGGGCTCCGGCGTGGCCGGCGGTGCCGTGCCTGTACCCGGAGTCGGCGGCGTGACGCCCGTGCCTGGCACATCCGGTGGTTTGGTCGCCGTGGTCGAGCCGTCGCCGGGGTCCGGCACGGGCTCGCCGCGCTTGTCGGCGGGCGGCGGCGCGCCGTCCACCCAGCGGTAGCGGTAGAGCGTGGCCACCCGGAACGAACCGCCAGGGCCGATGATGACCGCGAAGTCCACCTGCCGGGTCTTCTCGGATTCCGCGTAGCCGAACGGCGGCGTCAGGATCGTGCCGTCCAGGACGTGCGGCTCCGCCTTGCCGTCGTCCAGCCCGGCCAGTCCTTTCAGGCCAGTGACGCCGCTGCCCCAAAAAATACCGAGCGCGTTGTTGACCTGATCGACCTTGTCGTTGGGCGCGGGCTTCGGGGCCGCGCGAACGAAGCCCGCCGACATCTGCGTAGTCGGCCCATCGCCGCGCGCCGAGGAGCCGGTGAAGGCCAGCTTGACGGGCAGACGTTCGCCCGGCACCAGCACGTGCGGCAGCGTGGTCCAGGTCCAGGTGGTCGTGCGCTCGGCCACCGGCTCCTTCATGATGTTGCCGCCCGGCCCGACCATGTTGCCGACCCGCGTGGCGAGTCGGTGCGCGCCCCAGCGCAGCTCGTAGAGGCGGGCCTTGTTGCGTTTCTCGACGGGGTACTCGTTGCGAAACGATTCGACGAACTGCCAGTAGCCCTGGGCTTTCGGCGCATCCTCGCTGGAGCTTGCGGGAGCCAGCACCGCGCCCCCGAGAATCAGCAGCAGGCCCAGGGCCAACGATCGGAAGCAGGCGTTCATGGTGATCGCTCCTGAAGCACGACGGCGATGGCTGGAACCGGGGCAGCCACTTCCCTGCGCACGCGCGGGAGCGAAAAGCAAAGCCCGTGCCGCCCGGAGCGCGTGCCGGTGCGCGCGGACGAAACCGCCCGCGCCGACGCGACAGACCATCGGAAACGACATGCGACTGCTCCGGCGGCAAGCCGTCGCACTGTGCCCGATTCGCACATCGGCATACCGAGGCCGTGCGGATCGGGGCCAGCGGTTCAAATCCCGCATACGCCGGGGCGTTCCAGCGATATGCTGTCGCTAGCGGAACCGAATGAACGTCTCGCACCGGAGCGGAAACAGATGAGCCATACCACGGATGTCCTGGTCGTCGGCGCGGGGCCGGTCGGCCTGATGCTGGCCGCCGAACTGCGTCGGCGCGGCGTGTCGTGCCGCATCATTGACAAGCTGACTGAACCCATGAACTGGGTGAAGGCGCTAGGCGTATCGCAGCGGACCCTCGAAGTTTGGGACCACCTGGGCATCGCGACCGAAGCGCTGGACGCGGGCCTGATACTCCGCAAGCAGCGCGTCTTCCTGAATCGCGAACTGGTGCTGGATGCCGAGGCGATCCTGCCCGACGAGGCGCCCTATCGCTATCCGCTGATCCTGCCGCAGCCCGAAACCGAACGCATTCTCGGCGCGCGCCTGGCCCGCTGCGGCGGGGTGGTCGAGCGCGGCGTGGAGTTGCAGTCCTACACGGCCGATAGCGACGGTGTGCTGGCTGTGCTATCCACCCCGCAAGGCCAGGAATCCGTTCACTGTTCCTACCTCGTCGGCTGCGATGGCGCGCACAGCACGGTACGGCGTGGCCTGGGCTTGCCGTTCGAGGGCGGCAAGTTCCCCGTCGAATTCCTGCTGGCGGACGTCGAGCTGGGCTGGGAATTCGAGCATGCCGCCGCTTGCCTGTTCCTGGAAACGCGCGACGACCACCTGGAAAACCTGCTGGTGTGCATCCCGTATCGCGACACGACCGACCCCGGCAAGTCGCGCTATCGCGTCTCGACGATGGCCCGCCCGGTATCGGAAGCGAACTGGGAGGGTGAAAACTGCGAGGCGTCCCAGGAAGCCGCCAGCCGGCCGACGCTCGACGATGTGCGGGCGCTGGTCGCCAGGTTCGTGCCGGTGCCGGTTCAGGTGAGCGAACTGCGCTGGTCGTCCGTGTTTCGCATCAGTCATCGCATCGTGTCGCGCTATCGCGTGGGCCGCGTGTTTCTGGCGGGCGATGCAGCGCACATCCACCCGCCGACCGGCGGCCAGGGCATGAACACCGGCTTGCAGGACGCCCACAACCTGGCCTGGAAGCTGGCCCTCGACCTGCAAGGGAAGGCCGCGCCCGACCTGCTCGACAGCTACGAAGCGGAACGCCGGCCGGTCGGGCTGGCCGTGGTCGAACGGACGAAGCAGCGCTCGATGAATTTCGCCGACCGCTCGACGCACGACATTCAGGCGCAGCGCGACGATTCGCAGCTGTTCATCCACTATCGCGGCAGCCCGTGGGTGATGGAGCAGCTCACGAAGCCGGACGCCCTCGCGGGCGGGCCGCAACCCGGCGACCGCGCCCCGGATGTACTCGGCCTGCGGCGGGAAGGCGTCCACGTGCCGTTGCGGCTGTTCGACCTGCTGCGTGGCGGTGGCTTCACGCTGTTCGCCTACGGCGCGACGGCGTTGCCAGCCGACGTGCTGCACCGCTGTCGCGCGGCCGGGATTCAGGTCTACCGCGTGACGCCTTTCGAGACGGACGGCGAACTGCCAACGCTGATAGATGCGGAAGGAAACTTTCAGCGGGTCTATGCAGCGGTGGCTGGCACCGCCTACCTGGTGCGCCCGGACGGCGTCGTCGGCTTCCGGACGGATGGTCTCGATGTCGGCGGGCTGGAGACTTATCGGCGGCGGGTCTTGAG
>JAEUIF010001016.1 GCA_016795185.1 Planctomycetia bacterium
TTCTTCGGGCTGGCCACACAGCAGATTCGCCGCGAATTGATCGACCTCGCCCGCCATTACTATGGGCCGCAGGGCGCAGGCGCGAACCACGCTTCCCGCGGTCCGGACGACGGTCCACCGCATCCCGCCGCCGACCCGCCCGACCCTGCCGCCGAGCCCAGCAGCCTGGCCGAATGGCGCGAGTTTCACGAGAAGATCGATACGCTGCCCGAGGAGCAGCGCGAGGTGGTCGGCCTGCTCTTTTACCAGGGCTTGACGCAGGCCGAGGCCGCCAGTTTGCTCGGCGTGGCCGTGCGCACCGTGCAGCGCCGCTGGAACGCCGCCCTGGTACAACTGCACGAAGCGATGCAGGGGCATTGGCCCGATATGTAGTGAATCCTCCCCGGAAGTTGCCGCATGCCGAACGACAGTGACGTCAGCGAATTGCTGCTCCGCTGGCAGGAGGCCCGCTTCAGCACGAAGCCGCTTTCGGTCGAGGATGTTTGCGCCGCGCATCCCGACCTCCTGGCGGAAGTCCGTCGCCGCATCCAAGCGCTCGAAGCGATGGAACGACGCCTCGGCCTCGGAACCGCGCCGACCGACTCGGATGCGCGTCCAGTCGCCGCGCCCACGGTGGCCGAGGGGCCGGGGAACCAGGTGCTGGCCCCCGCGCCCGAAGATTTGCACATTCCCGGTTACGATGTCCTGGGCCTGATCGACCAGGGCGGCATGGGCAGCGTCTACAAGGCGCGCCAGGTCCAGTTGAAACGGCTGGTCGCCCTGAAGATGATCCGCGGCGACGTGCATGCCCGCCCCGAACACCTGGCGAGGTTTCGGGTCGAGGCCGAGGCCGTCGCGCAGTTGCAGCATCCGAACATCGTGCAGATTTTCGACGTGGGCGAAGCCGGCGGTCGACCGTACTTCTCGATGGAATTCGTGGAAGGCGGCAGCCTGGCACAGAAAATCGCGGGCCAGCCGCTGCCGCCACGCGCCGCCGCCGAACTGGTCGCCACGCTGGCCGACGCCATCCACTTCGCCCACGAGCGCGGCGTGGTGCATCGCGACCTCAAACCCGCCAACGTACTGATCGCGGCAGGCGGACGCAAGACGGTGATCCAGGAAGCTCCCTCATCCCCCTACCAATCCTCGGACGGCCTGCGCTTGCTGATCGCCGATTGCACCCTCAAAATCACCGACTTCGGTCTGGCGAAGCGCCTGAACGGTGAGCCCGGCGCGTCGGCCCTCGCGGGGCAGACGCAAAGCGGCATGATCCTCGGCACGCCCAGCTACATGGCACCCGAGCAAGCGGCCGGCAAGCCGCGCGAGATCGGCCCGCCAGCCGACGTTTATGCACTCGGAGCGATCCTCTACGAAATGCTCACGGGCAAGCCACCGTTCTCCGGAGCGACCTCGCTGGACACGCTGCTGCAAGTGATGGCCAACGACCCCATGCCGCCGAGTCGCGCCCAGCCGCGGGTGCCGCGCGATCTGGAGAACATTTGTCTGAAGTGCCTGGAGAAGTCGCCCGCCCGCCGCTATGCCACTGCCGCTGCCCTGGGCGACGATCTGCGCCGCTTCTTGAACGGTTTACCGATCAATGCCCGCAGCATCTCTTTTTCGCATCGCGCGGTGAAATGGGCGCGCCGCCGGCCCGAAGCCACCTTGCTGGCGGCCGTCTTGCTGCTGGTGCTCGGCTGGGTCGGCCGCGCCGCCTGGCTGCATCATCGCGCCGAACGCGACGCACGCGAGATGGCGGCACAACTCGCGCCGCGCGCCCGGCAAATCCTGCACCAGTACTGCTGGTCGTGCCACGGCGAAGACTCGAAGCACACCGAAGGCCACCTCGACGTGCTCGACCACCGCATGCTGCTGAACGACCCGCGCGAACTGGTGGTGCCCGGCAACGTGCCCGCCTCGCACCTGATTCGCCGCATCGAGGACAACTCGATGCCTCCCGAGCAAGAGGAAGAGTTTCCCCGGCTGGCCAGCGACGAACTCGAAGTGCTGAAGAAGTGGGTAGAAGGCGGCGCGCCGCCGTTCGCCCCCGCCGGGCCGGACGACTTTGCCGCCGCCCATGAACCGGAATCAAAGCTGGCGGTCGAGGTCAAGAAGGCGTTTCAGGACAAGTGCTACGAGTGCCATCGCCTCGGCAACGCCAAGAACGGCATCAAGGTGCTGAACTACGACTTACTGGTCGCCAAGCGCAAGGTGGTCGTGCCGGGCAACCCCAGCCAGTCGTCGCTGTATCAGTCGTTGCTCAGTACCGATCCGAAGAAGGTCATGCCGCCGCCGGACGCCCTGGAATTGAGCGAACTGGAGATTGACGCTATTCGCCGCTGGATCGCCGAAGGCGCGCCGGCCTTTCCCCGCACCCACCGTGCGAAGGAAAAGGACAAGAACGCCAGCCGCTAATCAAGCTGCGCGGTCTTTCGATTCTCACTGGCCGTACCGACCCAAGGAGGGATTGCATGCCGGCACCCGAACTACCCCCGTCCGCCGCTCTGATCAACCTCATCAGCGGAACTTGGGTAACGCAGCTCATTTACGTAGCCGCCAAGCTCGGGCTGGCCGACCGGCTGCGCGACGGGCCAAAGCCCGTGGAAGAACTGGCCAGCGCCACCGGCATGGACCCGCAGTCGCTCTACCGCGTGCTGCGCGCCCTGGCGAGCTTCGGCGTGTTTCGCGAGACCGCGCCCCGCTGCTTCGAGTTGACGCCGTTGGCCCACTGTCTGCGGAGTGACGTGCCCGATTCACTGCAAGCGGTCGCTGTGTTCTACGGGGAACCCTGGCACCGCGCGGCCTGGTCTTCCCTGCTGCATTCGGTGAAGACCGCGCAGCCCGCGTTCAACCATGTGGCCGGTGAACCGTTCTTCGAGCACGTGCAGAAACACCCCGAGGTAGCCGCGATCTTCGATCAGGCCATGACCAACTTCTCTGGCATGGCTATCGGCGCGGTGCTCGCGGCCTACGATTTCACGGGCATCGGCAAGTTGGTGGATGTGGCCGGCGGTCACGGCAGCCTCCTGGCGGCCATCTTGCAGGCTTACCCCGCCATGCGCGGAGTACTGTTCGATATGCCGACCGTCATCGACGGCGCGCGGCAAAAGCAATTACTCGAACAGGCTGGTGTGGCCGACCGCTGCGAACTGGTCGGCGGCGATTTCTTCCGCGCGGTGCCCGCCGGCGCGGATGGCTACCTGATGAAACACATCATCCACGACTGGAGCGACGACCACGCCCTGAATATCCTGCGCAACTGTCGCCGGGCGATGTCGCCCAGCGGCCGGCTGCTGCTGGTGGAGATGGTGATTCCGCCCGGCAACGAGCCGCATTTCGGCAAGCTGCTCGACCTGGAAATGCTGGTCATGACCCAGGGTGGCCGCGAACGTACCGAGAGCGAGTATCGCGCACTGCTCGCTGCCGCCGGCTTCGAGCTGACGCGCATCGTGCCGACGCGCTCGCCCGCCAGCGTCATCGAAGGCCAGCCCATTTGAACCGGAGAATGTCCATGAAGCCGACCGACGCGCTACGCCTGCTCCTCTGGACCATCCTGGCGACTGGCCTGCTGAGCGAGCGGCTCGGGGGCGAGGCACCGAAGCCGCCCGAGGGCTTTGAAGCCATCTTCAACGGCAAGGATTTGACTGGCTGGGAAGGCAACGCGAAGTACTGGAAGGTCGAGGACGGCTGCCTGATGGGCACGGCCGACGGCAAGCTCGACTACAACCGTTTCATCGTCTGGAAGGGCGGCAAGGTCAAGAATTTTGAGCTGCGGGTGAAGGTCAAGGTCTCGCCTGGCGGCAACAGTGGCTTGCAGTACCGCAGCACGGAGCGACCTGACCTCGGCGAAAACGTCGTCGTCGGCTACCAGTGCGACGTGGTCTCCAACCGCCCGGACTACAACGGCATGCTCTACGAGGAGCGTGGCCGGCGCATCCTGGCGCACACCAGTGAGAAGGTCATCATCGACCCGCAGGGCCAGCCCTGGGTGGTCGGCGAATTTCCACTCAAGGAGTTCAAGGCCGGCGAATGGCATGATTTCCGCGTGCTGGTCGAGGGCAACCGCCACCAGCACTGGATCGACGGGCATCCCACAGTAGACGTGATCGACCTGGACGAGAAGGGCCGCAAGCTCGAAGGTGTGCTCGGCGTCCAAGTCCACGTCGGCCCACCGATGACGATCCAGTACAAGGACTTCTTTTTGAAGAAACTCAGCGATGACCTGCCGCTTATCAAGCTGGAGGAGGCGAAGATTCCCCCGACTGCCCAGAAGGTGGCACCGCAGGGCAAGGACAAGCCGAAGCCGGTGAATGCGAAGTGAACCTGGATGAAAGCGGTGTACCGACCGCGAATCGGAGCGGGCGATGCCATTCACGATTCAAATCACGCCGGCTGCCCGCGATCATCTGAAAGCATTGAGCAAACGAGACCAGCAGATCATTGTGGATGCAATCCGAGCTCAGTTGACGGATCGAGCAGATCAGCCAACGCGCAACCGCAAGCGGCTCAGCGACAATCCTTTGGCGCCCTGGGAGTTGCGGATCGGTGTGTTTCGGGTGTTTTATGATATAATCGCGGTGAACCAGCGAGTCATCGTCGTGGCGGTAGGGCAGAAAACTCACAACGTACTGCGGATCGGCGGCGACGAGGTGCAGCTATGAAAGTCGTGCCCCTGGACAAAACCAGCCTGAACCTGCCCGATGTCGTGGCCTTGGCGAAGGAAGGGCCGGTCATTCTCACACGCGATGGCAAGCCTTTGGCTGCCGTAAGAGATCTCTCCGGGTCGGACTGGGAATCCGTTGCGCTTTCCAACAATCCACAGTTTCTGGCTCTCATTGAAGAGTCGCGACGCTCGTATCAGCAGCAGGGCGGCATGGCTCTGGATGATCTCTGCGATGATCTCGGCTTGAAGACGAAGCCGGCGATCGCGAAGAGAAAGAAGAAGCAATAACGACCGCTACTTTGGAAAAGTGCCATACCCCGGCGGTTCATTTCGCCGAGTTGACAATCACCCGCCCCGCCACTTCGCTTTGAATGACGATGTGCTTGCCGTCCCCGGCGATGACCATTTCCTTCAGGAATTCGCGCACCGGGGCGAAACGCGGGTCGTCCAGCTTGCCGTCGAAGCCGTTCTCGATGGTCTTGGCCAGCTCGGCTTGCAGAGCGTCGCCGACAGCCTTCGCGGCCTGCGTGGTCTGGACTTTCACCCCGAAGGCAGCCTTCACGTTGTCCGTCAGCCAGAAGCCGCCACTGACTTCATAAACGCCGGAATCGGCCAGGGTCTTGCGGGCCATTTGCTCCGTCTTGTTGCCCTTCGGCCCCGCCAGCACCGACTCGAAGGACACAGTCGTGCCGCCGGTGGCCACCACCCAGAGCGCTTGCTTGCCGTCCGTCTTGGTAATGAGTTCCTGCACTTCCTTGCTCTTCAGGACCAGTTTCTTCTTGCCAGTGGCGCGATCGAGGGCATCACCGACCGGCTCGCGGCGCGGCGCGAGCACGAGTGTGTTGCGGTCGGGCAGGGCAAAGAAGAAATTGCGTTCCTCGCCGGCAATCTCGTAGACAACGCCGTTGCCGCTCTTCTGAATTTTCAAGGCCCCCTTCAGGTGAGGCACCAGTTCGGCTGCTTTTGCGTGAAGCTTGACCAGGTCGAAGCGGCCCTTGAAGATCAACACGAAGCCCGGTTCCGCCTTGCCGCCGGGGCGTTCGCAGCTGTCGGCGAAGGCCAGTAGGGCACGGTCGATGTCGCGCAGCGGATCGAAGCCGACCGCTTGCAATTGCTTCTGCAAATCGGCCTGCGACTTCAACAGCTGCTGCAATTGCGGCAGATAGGTCTTCTTGAACAGCGGCGAATCGACGACTTGCCGGACGTTCAGGGAGATGAGCCCGTTGGTGTCGTCGGGCAGATACTTGTCGGTTTCGGCGGCGTCAGCACGGCCAGCGACCAGGGCCAGGAGGAGCGCGGGCAGCCAGAGACGGCACAGCAGGCGAGACGACATCGGCAACCTCCGGAAAATCCGCGGGTGTTTCCGATGATTACCCGTCGCGGGCCGTCCAGGTTTTACCAAATTTCGGCGGGCCGTCACTTTGCCAGGATTTGCAGCGCTTGATTGACTGCTTGCAGCAGCCGCTGATCGCGCAGCTTGGGATCGTCCTTGGCCTCCTCGCGTTTCTTGAGCGCTTGCAGGTCGGGAATCAAATCCTTGGCCTGGTGGGCAGCAGCGAGCCGGGCCGCGACGGCGAGGACGGTGCCCGGTTCCTTGTCGTTCTTGACGATCTCGGTCACCACCGGCACCACTTCCTTCGGATCGGCGGCGAAGGCGAGCAAGGTCGTGCCCGCGGCGGCGCGGACCATC
>JAEUIF010001054.1 GCA_016795185.1 Planctomycetia bacterium
ATCAGACCACGGGAAGGAACTATACCCGATCCAGCGCTGCCAGGCCATCGCTAGAGCACTCGGACGCGGTCGCGTATCATCTTGAGGCGAGCGGCGGGCGTGAGCCCGCTGTTGAAACCGCCAGCCGCTGACACCACGAACAGCGGGCTCACGCCCGCCGCTCGCCTTGAATAGTGCTAGACAATGCCAGCGGAGCCCTTAGTCGGTGGACAGTCGCGGCGAACTGAGCTAAGTTTGGGGAGCCCGCACTGCGGGAACGCGAACCCGTCCCTCGTTGAGTCGCCACCATGCCCAGCAGCACGACGCAGCACCTCCTGCACACACTACAAGCGCATAAGCTCCTGACCTCGCCACAGCTCGCCGAGGCGACGCGCAGCCTGACGGCGCTGGAGCCCGTGGCGCTGGTCCAGCACCTGGTCAAACGGGGCTGGCTGACCGCCTATCAGGCTCGCCACCTGAACGCCGGCCTGGGTCAGGAACTGCTGCTGGACCCGTATGTGCTGCTCGAACCGCTGGGGGAGGGCGGCATGGGCGTGGTCTTCAAGGCCCGGCATTCGGTCATGAACCGGCTGGTGGCCCTGAAGATCGTCCGCAAGGAACTGCTGTCGCGGCCCAACGCGGTGCGCCGCTTCGTGCGCGAGATCGAGGCCGCCAGCCAGCTGTCGCATCCCAACATCGTCATCGCCCACGACGCGGCGGAGAAGGACGGCCGGCATTTCTTCGTCATGGAGTATCTCGAAGGCATCGACCTGACGAAGCTGGTGCGGCGGCGCGGGCCGCTCCCGGCGCGGGAAGCCTGCGAGTACGTCCGGCAAGCGTCGCTCGGCTTGCAGCATGCCCACGAAAAGGGCCTGGTCCACCGCGACGTGAAGCCGTCCAACCTGATGGTCACGCGCGGGCCGGGCGGCCAGGGCGTGCTGGTCAAAGTGCTCGACCTGGGGCTGGCGCTGCTCCATAGTGACGAGGCCGACGGACTCGTCACCCAGGAAGGCGCGGTGATGGGCTCGCCCGACTACATCGCGCCGGAACAGGCCGTGGACGCCCACCGCGCCGACATCCGCTCTGACGTCTACAGTCTGGGCTGCACGTTCTACCACCTGCTCGCCGGGCTGCCGCCGTTCGCGGGCGGTACGATGGCCACCAAGATCGCGGGCCACCTGCACGGCGAACCGCCCGCGCTGGAGAAGAAACGGCCCGACCTGCCGCGCTACCTGGTGCTCGTCGTCCGCAAGATGATGATGAAGAACCCGGAGGAGCGCTTCCAGACGTTGCTGGAAGTGGCGCAGACGCTGGACCACGTCATCGACACCATGCTGCCGGGGGCCGAGTTGCCGCCGTTGCCCTTCGACGAACTGTCCGCGGCGGATGAATCGGCCAGCGCCCTGACCGCGACGGAAGGCCCGACCGCGCCGGTGCCCGCCGCGCCGACTCCCGCCGCGCCGCCGCTGGCAGCCATCATCGCGCCGCCGCCCCGGCCCGCGCTTCGCAAGCCGGCTGCCGCAGCGCCCGCGTCCCCGCCGTCGCTGTCCTCGGCAGCGACTGTGCGTTCCACGGGGCCAGACCCCGTGCCCGCAGCCCCCGCGCCGGTAGCCGTTGCGGTATCGCCGGCAGCCCCCGCGCCGGCCGCACCCATCGCGGCCATACCACTGCCGCCCGCGCCGGTGGCCGCGTTGCTGCCGGATGGCACGGACGTGGCGGCGGTCTCAGTGCTGCCAAGCATGACGCCGTCGCTCGCGCCGCTGGACGCCGCCCCGACCATGGCGCCGATGGCCACGCTGCTGCCGGAAGCCCGACCACTGCCGGCGGCCTCGCCGCGCTGGCGCGATCCGCGCTGGCTCGTGCCATCGGGCTTTGTGTTCCTCCTGCTGTTCTTGCTGTGGTTGCTCCGGGGGTCCACGCCCCCGCCGACCCGGCGCGACTTTCCCGTCGAGATCACGGAGAAGGCCCGCTATTCGTGGTATCCCCGCGAACTGGTGGCGGTGCTGGGCGAGGATCGCGGCCGGCACTGGGGCGCGGTGCGCAGCCTGGCAAGCAGCGCCGACGGCCGGCTGCTCGTCAGCGGCAGCGACGACGGCATCATCCGCCTCTGGGAACCGCCCCTGCTGCGTGAGTTGGACCGCATCCTGCCGGAGAAGGGTGGACACACCGGGTCGGTCCTGGCCCTGGCCGTGTCGCCGAACGGCCGCTATCTCCTGTCGAGCAGCCGCGACGGCACCGTCCGCCTCTGGGACTTGCCCACGCTCAAGGAAGTCCGCCGCTTCGCCGGGCACGGCGGTGCTCGCCAGGTCCGATTTTCCTCGGACAACGAGTTCGTCCTGACCAGCCACGATTATGTGACCTGGAAGGCTTACAACTTGCAGTCGGGCAGCCAGACGCACGACTTGCCGGGAACATTCACCAACAGCGCCGTCTACCGCACCCCCGACGACCGCTGGCTGCTCGCGGGCAAAGCGCCGCCGGCCAGGCCGGAGCCACAAGACGCCCTGCTGGAATTGCACGAAGCCGGCGACGCGCGCAATCTGAAGCTAACGCAAACCTTCAAGGGCCATACGGCGACGTTCCTCGCCGTGGCTTATGCCCCCGCCACGCGGCGCGTGCTGTCGAGCAACAACGATGGCACGGTGCGTCTCTGGGACGCGGCCACCGGCTCGGAAGTGCGTCGCCTGACCGGCCACGACAAGCGCGTCGTGGTGGCGGCGTTCTCGCCCGACGGCCGGCGCGCCTTGACGGGTAGCGAGGATGGGCTGATCAAGACCTGGGACGCCCTGACCGGGCAACCGCTGGCGACCTTCGACGGCCATCGCGCGACACTCACCTGTTGGGCCTTTCTGCCCGGCAGCGATTATGTCGTTACTGGGAATGAGGATTGCACGCTGCGGCTGTGGCGAGTGGATACGGGCAAGGAGCCGCATCCGCTGCGCGGGCATACGCGGCTGGCGCAGAGCGTGGCGTTCTCGCCGGACGGTCGGCGCGTGCTGTCGGGCGGCGCGGACAATTTCGTTTATCTCTGGGAACTGCGCGGTGGACGCGACATCCAGCAGGACTTGCATCGTTTCCCGACGCAGAACGGCGGTGTGCCGTTCGTCGCCTTTCTGAAGGACGAGCGCCGGCTGCTGACGGTGGACGGCAACGGCGTCACCCGCCAATGGGAGCACGAATCCGGCCAGATCAAGCTCGCCTTCGAGTGGCCCCTACCAGCCCGGCCCAACGTCTGGATGCCGTCGCCGGACTCCAGTCGTCTGCTGGGGGGCGGCCCACCCAGCATTTGCCTGGTCGATTTGGGGAACGGCATGGTGGCAGGCGGCTATACCGGCCATTTCGACCGCACCTTCTGTCTCGCCTACGGGGCCGACGGGCGGCGCTTTCTGTCCGGCAGCGAGGACTTGACGGTACGCCTCTGGGATGTGGAAAAATCACAGGAGATCGGCCGCTGCACCGGACACACGCAGCCGGTGCGTGCCGTCGCCTTTTCCCCCAATGGCCAGTTGCTGTCCGCGAGCCAGGACAACACTATTGCTTACTGGGAAGCCGTCGGGAAGCCGCCCGTCAAACGACTGGAACTGGAACGCGGGTTACTGCCCAGCATCAGTGCGGCGCGTTTCTCTCCGGACGCTGCGCTGCTAGCCTGCACCAGTCACGACGGGCACATCTGGCTCTGGGACACGGCGACCGGCAAGCGCCGCAACGCCGACTGGAAGATGCCCGGCGCGGTCCTGAACCTGGCCTGGGCCGCCGACAGCCAGCATCTCGCGACCGCCAACGCCAATGGCACGGTCTACGTCTATCGGCTGGGCACGGTGGAGCAGAAGGCTGCCCGCTAGCTATCGCCAGGCGAGCGGCGG
>JAEUIF010001059.1 GCA_016795185.1 Planctomycetia bacterium
GGCCGGAACCAGATATCGGTTTTGTTCCCCGGGAACTTGAACACACGCGACGGCGCGGCTACATCGACGGGCCGCCCGCGCTCGCCGTCGAGATCGTCAGTCCGGACAGCGTGGAGTGCGACTACATCAAGAAGTATGCCATCTACGAACAAGCGGGCGTCCGCGAATACTGGATCATCGACCCAGACGCGGGAAAGCCAACTTTCTTTCGGTTACATGGCAAACGCTTCAAGGAAGTGAAGCTGACCAAGCACATCTTCAAGAGTGAAGTCCTGCCGGGATTCACGCTCGATGTGCGCTGGTTGTTCACCGCCGACCGCCCCCGCGCTTTCGCGGTGCTGCAATCCTTGCGGGCGAGATGAATGCCGGTGTACCGCACATCGATCAGCGGCGACTGACCGCCAGCATCGCCTCCGCCAGCCGTCCCATTTCGAGTCGCATCGCCTCCGCCGGCAGCCGCACCCGCTGCCCGTGGCCCGGCAGCACCCACTCGAAACGATACTGTGCCAATCTGGCCATCGACTCAACCTGCTCGGCCCACGAGTGCCAGCAGTAGTCCTCGAACGCCGTCAGCTGCTGTTCGTCGCGGTCCCAGGCGAGGTGGTCGCCGGTGAACAGGAAACGATCCTGGAAGAGCAGTACGCAATGCCCGCGCGTGTGGCCCGGCGTGAAGATGGCCTCGAAGCCAGGGGCCAACGTCCAGGGGCCGATGCCATCGAGGACGAGTTCCGCGTCGGGCTGCGCTTGCAGTTCAAGACGATGAATGATGCGCCGGCTGCCAAAGTGCTCGGCGAAGCGCTGGGCATCGGCCACGTCATCCTGATGGGTGAGGAAGATGTGGGCAACGCCGCCGAGCGCCTCCAGCTGGCGCACCAGCGGCGCGACGAATTTCGGCGCGTCGATCAGCCAGTTGCCGTCCCGGTGGCGGATGAAATAGCTGTTGCCGCCGTAAGACTTCGGCGAGTTGTAACCGCAATAGTACACAGGCTCCTCGACCGGGAGCGGAAAGTCCGCCACCACACTGCTGGGGCGGTCGGGCCCCAGGTTGCCAATGGAGCCAGTGGGACAGGATAGCAAGGCGTGCAGCGCGCGGCGACGTTCGGCGGGCAACTCCGGCTGGGCCTGGACGAAGGAGGTGGCGGCACCCTGCCCGAAGACGGCCGGCGCGATCTGCCGACAGGCGTCGCAGTCGATGCAGGTCGAGTCCACGAAGAACTGGCCCGGAACGTTCTCGGGCACTCGTTTCCGAAAATCGGCCATGGTGCTGCCTCCTCGGGCGTCGCGGCGGGTTCCGTACCATCATTGTACGCATTGAGGAGACGGGAAATGGGAACGGCCGCGCGGGCACTCCGTTTCGCGCGGCCGTTTTTGTTTTGGCGGTTCGCCGGTCAATGGACCGGCTTCAACGTCTGCGCGTGCTTCTCGTCAGCCGCGGCCAGGTCGTTATTCTGCATGGCGCGGTGCACGCGGGCGCGGCGGCGGAAGAAATCGGGGTTGCTCGCATCGTGCCGAATGGCCTCGTTGAAATCCGCCAGTGCCTTGTCGAAGCGCTTGTACTCGAAATGCACCCAGCCGCGCCCGGCCAGGGCCAGCGGGTCGGCGGGATCGATCCGCAGCGCGTCGTTGAAGTTCGAGGTCGCTTCCTTGGCCCGGCCCGCTTCGCACAGCGCCCAGCCCCGCTTGGTGTAGGCCGCGCCGTAATCCGGGTCCTGGCGGAGCGCCTCGTTGAAATTGGCGATGGCCTTCTCAAAATCCTCGGTCTTCACGTAGGCCCAACCCCGGTTCACGTAAGCTTTGACCAGCTTCTTGTCGAGTTGAATGGCCTCGGTGTAATCGGCAATGGCGTCTTGCCAGCGGGCCTTCTTGCCGTAAGCCCAGCCCCGATTCATGTAGCCCTTGGCGAGCGTCCGGTCGCGGCGGATGGCTTCGCTGTAGTCGGCGATGGCGTTGTCGAAGTCTTCCTTCTTGCCGTGAACCCAGGCCCGGTTGTAGTAAGCGAGGGCGTTGTCCTCGTCGTATTCCAGCGCCTGGGTGTAACTGTTGATGGCGTCGTCGTAGCGGCCGGAACTGGCGTAGGCCATGCCCAGATCGAGCAGTTCGCCCACCCGTTCGGCGGGGTCGCGCGGCCGGGCCTTGACCATGCGGTAGCTTGACTCCGGCCCACGGTCCACGTCTTTGCCGCCCGAACCGTCCAGGGCCACAAAGGCGTCGGCATCCTCTTCATCGGCCGGTGCGCCATCCGACCGAGCGGGGACGAGTCCGCGGAGATACTGCCATAGGCCCATTGCCCCAATCCTCCCGGAACCACCGGCGCCGACTGAAGGACAGAGTTTAACGGTCAATCTGGAGCAATTCTAGCTCACGAATTTCACTTTGGGGCAAGCTGCAACAACCAAAGTGATAAAGCCGCCAGCAAGCCCACTCCGCCCGCCGCGACCAGCACCGGTACCACCCAGCCGCGCCCGGCAGTTTCATCGGACACCTTCGGCTGCTTTGGTTTGGCCGTCTCAACGACGACCGGCGGCGGTGCGACCTTTTTGGCCACCGGGTAATTGCCGCTGGGTTTCTTGACGCGGGGCTGGGACAGCGGCGCTTGCGAACCGCGCCGCGGCACGGCCGGTACGGCCGGCGTGATGACCAGATCGTTGGCCGTGTCGCAGGCCGACTGGGCCGCTGGACTCAGCTGGGGCATCTCGACTTCCGCCGGTGGGGCGACCGGTGCTTGCAGCCACGGGGCCAGCGCGGCGGCGATCGCCGCAGGGGTCTGTGGACGCTGGTCGGGCTCCTTGGCCATCAGTTGCTGCACCAACCGTGCCAGGTCTTCGGGCACCTCGGGGCGCAGGGCGCGCAGCGGTTTGGGCTGGCGCGCTTGATGCCATTGCAGCTTCTGGGCCACCGTACCTTCCGGGAACGGCGGGTAGCCGCCCAGCAAATAATAGAAGGTGCAGCCCAGGCTGTAGATGTCCGCGCGAATGTCCACGTTATGGCTGTCGCGGCTCTGCTCGGGCGCGACGTAGTCCGGCGTGCCGAGCACGCCGCGCGTCAGCACCTCTTCGGCGTCGCTGAAGATGCGCGCCAGACCCATGTCGAGAATTTTCACGGTCCCGGAGCGGTCGAGAATCAGGTTTGCGGGCTTGATGTCGCGATGCACCAGGCCGTTCTCGTGCGCGTGCTGCAAGCCCAGCGCCGCCTGCCGGACGTAGTCGCAGGCCCGCTCGACGGCCAGCGGCCCGAACTTGTGGACGATCTGGTGCAGGGGCGCGCCCGCGATGTACTCCATCACGATGAAATGCACCTTGCCGTCGTGGCCCACGTCGAAGGTCTTGACGATGTTCGGGTGGTCGAGCGCGGCCGTCACGCGCGATTCGCGTAGAAAGCGTTTGAGAAACTCCTCGTCCTGAGCCCGACTGGTGGGCAGCACCTTCAAGGCGAACAGGCCGCGGTTCTCCGGGTTTTCGCACAGGTAGACCAGCGCCATGCCGCCGGTACCGAGCCGTTCGAGAATCTTGTAAGGCCCGAGGTTAAAGCCGCGCGATTTGCCGAGCAGCAGTTGTTCGGCCTGAAACTTGGTCAACAGGCCGTCGCGAATCAGGGCGGACGCCACGGAAGTTGGGCCTTCATCCAACAAGGCCAATGGCGCGCGCTCCAACCAGCCGTTCAGCTGCTGATCGTTCACCAGGCCGCTCTTGCGCACCAAAGCCAGCAGGTCGTCGATGGTCGTCGGATTTGCCACACATCCACCATGCGCAGGGCGAAACCCAAGGGTTCGTCCCGCGAGGGACGAGGGCGGCCCAACCACTCTTCAAGTGTCACACTTTTTCGGCGCTTTGGCAAGGGGGGAAAGACGGGCTGCCGCCGCTCCCTGGAGAAATGCTCGACGCGCAACAGCGTTGGTGTTGCCCAACGAAAAACCCCAATCCACAACGGATTGGGGTTGAGGGAGACCAGTCGGGGTTGCTGGGTCGCTGCGACTCTGCACTCAGCGGCTCACGTAGGTCGGCCGGAACGGCGCGGACGGCGGTGCAACCGATGGCGTGCGGCTCTCGGAAACCGCTGGTTGCGGTTGCGGCACGACGTTGTGATTGCGGCTCTCCGTGACGCTCGGCGTTTGCGAACTACTGCCCGGCGTCCGGCTTTCACGCACACCCGGCACGGGATCGCTGCTCGGACGCGGCAGGTTCTGCGTGGTGCCCGGCACCAAACCGTTGCTGTTGTCGGGGGGCGGCGGCGTGCCCAGCGGCGGTGCCGACAGTGGGCCGTTTGGCGGCACCGGTTCGGGACGCGGGGTCATTGGTTCCGGGCGCGGCGCGGGCGACGGTGCAGGCATGATCCCGCCCGCTGGAATAACTTCCGACCGCGACGGTGCGGCAGCGGGTGGAGCGCTGCTGGTCGCGTCCTTGCGCACCCGGCCGCTGGGCGCCAGTTTGAAGGACAGCTGGTCGCCGGCCAGATCGACTTCGTGTTCCTCCTGCTTGCCTTTCAGCCGGACCTTGCCGTTCAGGCTGATCTGGCTATCGCGCCAGCTGAGCGTCAGCCGTTCGCAGGAGCCTTCCAGACTGGTGGATGAGAAGGCAACGTTTCCGGTGGCCTCGATGTCGCCATCGGGCGAACGCACGCTCAAGCGATCGCAGGCGACTTTCAACTGTATGCCATTCTCCGTACGGGCCTCGATCTTCGAGCGGCCCTCGACGATTTCCATCTTGAGAATCCACGGGCAGCCAACCACCATCGGTAGCGGCGCGGGGTTCTGCGGAGGAAACACGGCGACGGGCGGCTGGGGATTGTAGACAGGGGGTGGCGGCGGGGCGTAAGTCGGCGGAGCGGGCATCGGTGCGGCCGGCGCCGGCATCGGTACCGGAGCGACCGGCGGCGGCACCGGCGGCGCAGGTTCGGGTGCGGGCGGCGGCGGAATGGGCACAGTCGGTTCGGGTGCTGGAGGTGGCGTTGGGTTGTCTTCGCCGCCGGTCAGCACGATGCGCGACGCGGGCAGCGTAGGCTGCGGCGGTTCCAGCTTCACTTCGACCGGCCGCGGTTCCTGCTCGGCCGCCGACAACAGACGTGGCGGTTCGTTGGCCGGAATCACTTCGGCCGGCTGACGTTCGCTGGTCGGCGTGATTTCCGCGGGAGTAGGGGGGGCGTAGCGCGAAATCAGCGGAGCTTGTGCCTGCGCGGTGGGTTGCGGAGGACCGCCCAGTCGGTCCTTGAGGAAGTAGAGTCCGCCCAGGCTCAGGGCAACGAGTACACCCAGGGGCAAATACACCAATCGAGACATGGTCGTTCCTCCTTGAATCGGCGCGAGTCGGGCGCATCCTTCCCCGGCATCGTACACCATCGCTCGCGCCGTGTCAGCGCCGGTCGTCTTGCCCCGTTTGGCCAGACCGCCCAGTCTGGAATGTTTTTGCGAAGCGACGGCCTTCCGGGTAGGTTGCATCACTTCACCGGAGGACCAGTCATGGCGCATGCCGTCGAGACGACCCTGTTGCTGAAGGAACTGGTGTCGCGTCCCAGCGTCAATCCGATGGGCCGCCAGCTGCCGGCGGAGATCACCCTCGAACATCGTGTCACCGCCTACCTGGAGGAGTTCTTCCTGGGTCTCGGCGTGCGCTGGGAAAGGCAGCCGGTCGCACCACAGCGAGAGAACATCGTCGCTTATTTCGAGTCGCCCGGCGCGCGGCGGACCTACGTCTGGGAAGCGCATCAAGACACGGTGCCCATCGACCACATGACCATCGAGCCCTTTGGGGCGGTGATCGCGAACGGCAAGCTCAGCGGCCGGGGTTCCTGCGACATCAAGGGCGGCATGGCTTGCATGCTCGGGGCGTTCGCGCGGCTGGTGCGCGAGAAGCCCAAGGAAGCGGCCAACGTCATCATGGCCTGCACGGTCGATGAAGAGTTCACGTTCCTCGGGGTGCAGCGGCTGGCGAAGAGTTTGCGCGCCGACTGCGCCATCGTCGCCGAACCGACGCAGCTCAAGATCGTCCAGGCGCACAAGGGCGTGGCGCGCTGGTACGTGCAGACCGGCGGCCGGGCTTGCCATGCGTCGAGCCCGCAACTCGGCGTTAACGCGATCTACCGCATGGGACGGGTGCTGACCGCCATCGAGCAGTACGCGGCGGAATTGCAGCGGTCTCGCAGCGATCCGCTGCTCGGGCCGCCGACCCTGAGCGTCGGCATCATCACCGGCGGGACCAGCGCCAACACGGTGCCCGACCGCTGCCGCATCGAGGTAGACCGCCGCCTGATTCCCGGCGAAGACATGCAGGCTGCGCCGCGCCAGCTGGAAGAATTCCTGCGCACGCGCGCCGGGCTGGACTTTCCGGTCGAGGTTACCCCGCCCTGGCTGGCCGCGCCCGCGCTCGGCCCCGCCGGTTCGGAAGCGCTCATCCAGCAACTGGGCGCGGCGATTGCGGCATCGCGCGGCTCGTTCGAGGTGACGGCCGTGCCTTACGGGACCGACGCCTCCACTATTGCGGAAGCGGGCATCCCGGCGGTCGTCTTTGGGCCGGGCGACATTGCCCAGGCGCACACCTGCGACGAATGGGTGGACCTCGGCGAGGTCGAGTTGGCCAGTGAAATTCTCTTTCGTTTGGCGATCGCCGGCTGAACGCCGCGCCGAATCGGCACGATGCATGCGCCCGACGCATCCGGCAGGCTCGTTCTAGCCGGCATGGCCGTAGTCTTGGTTGCCGACGCTGGTTGTAGGCAGCGGATTGCCTACGCGAAAGCCGCTGATCCGTTTGACTGCTGCCGCGCGTCGGCTAGAGTTCCACTGCGAGAGCATGTGGCTCTGGGCGCCCTACGCCCTGGGAGCGCATGTCATCGCTATTTCGGTTCCGCCCGGTGCTGGAGCGGCCCGCAGGGGTCTGGGCAGATTTAGCCAACCCATCTGTGCCAGGCATCCGAGGGCGCCTCCAGCCCGGGCGAGCCTTGTCTTGCCATGCTCGCCAAACAAAAACCCACGGACAGGCATCCGTGGGTTGGTTGCTTTTTGCCCCTCTCCCCTGGCGGGAGAGGGAAGCGGCCGGCATCGCCGTTGATTTACTTCGGCTTGTTGAAGGGGTCCTTTATCGGCTTGTTGCCCGTCGCGGGCTTGCCAGGATTCTTGCGGACTTCCTCGCGCCAGCGCTCCCATTCGGCCGCCCGCTCTTCGCGGTCCTTGTCGGCCATGTCTTGACGGCTGTTCTTGACGCGCAGCTTGCCGTCCGGCGTCATCACCAGCAGTTCCACATTGGCTGTCTCGGTCACGTCCTTGCTGGTCTTGTCCGGCAGACGGAACGTTTCCGAGATGCGCCCGCCCTGGAAATCGACCAGGAGGTCTTCCGTCTGGAAGCTGACGGGAATGCCCTTCACCTGCAACGGCTTGACCGGCCCCAGGCCGACCTTGGCCGGGCCGATGGGCACCGCGAACGCGAAGCCTTCCTTGTTCGGGAACCAGATCGGCACTTCTACGTTCTCGTTGCGGCCGATGTACTCGCCGGGGCGCACCGGCACGTCGCCGATCACCCACTCGCCAACCGGCACCACCGAACGGGCCTGATCCGGGTTCAGCGTGGTGTTTTCCATCCAGCGATGCACCTGCACCATCGGCAGGTCGCGAATGCTCGGATCGACGCGGACGCGCTGGGTGTACGTGGCCTTGTCCAGCTCGTGAGCGTAAACGTAGGTTTCCTCGGGCAGCGTGATCGTCGCTACCGTGTCCGACCAGCCACTGACCAGTTCCTTCACGTCAGCCAGCGACGGATAGGCGACCTCCGCCTTCTTGCCGTAGTTGGGGTTCGCGAGCCGGACCTGGACGCGGTACTCATAGGTAAAGCCGGGCTTGGCGGTCACGTCGATGAAGCGCACCAGGCAGAAGTCGGGCAGCACGATTTCCTTGTCATTCGTATTGCCGACTTGGTCCTTCGGTTCCGGGGCCTTCAGAGCGTTTTCATCGGGCCGAGGGATGTTGCTGAACAGGTCGGTGTCACCACTGAGCTTCCGCTGCAATGGCGTCAGTTCCACGCTGACGGGCTTGTTGCCGATCTCGCGCAGCGTGCGATTGAGCTTCGGCAGCTTGGTATCCGGATAGCTGCCGCGCGCCAGGATCGGCCGCGACATCACCATGCCGGGGAAGCTCAGCTTTTGCAGGTCCGCCGAATCGGGCTCGGTGCCGACGGCCGATTGCAACAGCGGGCGGTACTCTTTTTCCAGGTCCAGGTCGTGCCACTTCTCCTTTTCCGCGCCGCCCGGCGCGACCAGCGTGCGCCGCTGGACGTTGAAGCCGAGGAACTTGGGCAGGTTGTTTTCCTTGTCCTTGGCCAAATCCTTGATTTCCTTCTCGCGCAGCGCCTTGCGGAAGAGCTCCAGCTGGTCCTTGTAGGGGAAGCTGCCGGACACGATGACCAGCCGCTTGGGCGTGATGGTCTCGGCCAACTTGGCGCCGGCGGGGATGCGGCCCATGTCGGCCCAGTCCAGCTTCCAATCTACCGTCGGCACCTTGGAATCCATGTCGGCGGCGACGCCGGGTTGCCCACCGGGGAACCAGGGGTTGCCCGCGCCTTGGCCGGGGATCTGAACCATGTTGCCGGTCATCGCGGCGTAGGCGGCGGCGCGCTGCTTCATCCACTCCAGATAACGTTTCTGTTCGGGCGTCAGCTCCGGCCCCCGTTTCTCCGTGGGCAGCAGCACGCCGATGCGCGTCTCCTTGCCGGTGACGTTGAGCATCAAGCTGCGGACCTGCGCCCGCACCAGGGCCGGCTCGAATTCCACGGGCGTCAGGATCGACGGATTGACGCGCTTGTTGCCTTCCGCCGCGCCGCCGATGAAGTTAGGGTTCTTTGTCAAGTATTGCTCGACTGGCACGGGGTCGAGGTCGTGATTCTAGACCAGCACATCCGGCAGCGGCACCAGCGGCGCGACGAGCTTGTTGTCGAGCTGATCGCGGATGTCGCGGTGGCGGTCCTTGATCTGCTTCTCGATGGCAGTCGCGCTCTTGTCCCACGGCACGCCCAGCGCGCCGAAAGCCATCGCGCCGATCATGACGACCAGCGCCAGGCCGAAGCCGAGCCGTTCACCCTTTTGCAGCAGGAACTGTTGGAAGCCGTTGTTCTTCGCCATGCCAGAGTCCTCCGCGGGACCGTCGTGTTCGGGAAGGGGGCGCGAATCGAGTTAATCGACGAGTACCAGGGCCAGTCGGCCCGTAGGTCAGGCTTTCCAGCCTGACGGCAGTGTCAGCGGCGCTTCCGTCATTCCGTGTAGGTCAGGCTTTCCAGCCTGACGGCAATACCCTCGATGTGCCGCAAGTCGCGGGCGCTGCCGTCAGGCTGGAAAGCCTGACCTACGTCGATTCCTGTCAGGCTGGAAAGCCTGACCTACAAGAGTATAACCCCGGAAACTCGTCAGCGTTTGTCTACAGTTTCCTGGGGCGGCTGATAGCGTTCGTACAACGAGGCGACGCAGTGGATGGTTAGCTCGACCAGGGCCGAGGAACCGGGCTCACCGCCGCCGCCCTTCGGTTCAGCGCCCACGACACGCGGTGCATCCGGATCGCGTTCGACCAGACTGCCGCGGAAGTGCTGCCAGCCCACCTGGGTGATCTGGAAGCGGAACCGCGAACTGGCCAGCGCCGCGAGCACCTCCGGAATATGGGCCTGATCGACGAGCGCCACCACCGCCAGCGGCACGCGACGCACATGGTCCGTGATGTCGGAATACCGTTCGCGGGCCAGACCGTTGTCGGTGATCGCCGTGTTCGGCCGGTCGGCGGCCCGGGTGCCATCGGGCGGCGGCGGTATCGCGGCCACGGCGGCGGTGCTGATCTTGTGCATCTTCAACTTGTCGAAGGTACGGTACGATTGTTCCCCGACCAGCACCTGGTCGATGCGTCGCACCGGCGTGTCGCGCAGTTCGTAGAGTTGCGTCAGGGACAGGATGTCGTCGGGCCGGTTGGCGAGGTCGAGCTGGAACTGTGCGATTGGCGCATCCTTGCCCGCCAGGATAGTGTCGGCCTCGACCGGCAGCACCACCGGAGCGGCGTTGCCTTGGTGCAGTTGCACCTGGAAGAAAATCTTCCCCAGCATCTGGGGCTGCTCGGTAATGTTCTTGATGCGCCCCTGGAGGTAGTAGCGCGGGCCCATCTCGCCCAGCACCAGGTCGAGTTGCCAGTCGGCGTTCTGGAATTGCTTGCGGTACAGCTCGCCGGGCTTGCGCTCCGTGGGGCCGTCCACCTTCTTGTAGCGCGCGCAGATGTCGATGGCCTCGCGAAACGCCTTCATCGCCTCGCGCTGGACCCAAACATCTTCCTGGGCCAGCCAGACTTCCTCGGACGACGGCGGCGCTTGCTTCTTGGCCGACCAGTTGCCCACATGGTTGACGAAGACCTTCTTCCAGCCGCCCTTGAACTGCGTAAACTCGAAGTCGCGCGTCTGGTCCGGGCCGATCTTGACGTTCTTGAGCCTGAACAGATCGACCATCGCCTCGAACTGCGGGTGGTACATATCGGGGCGGATGTACTCGCTGCACAGGTTCACGTCGATGGGGTCGCCGAACTTCAGACCGCCCAGCGCGGCTTGCAGCTTACCGGGCCAGGTGAACAGGTCCTTCTGCATTTCCCAGGACGATTTCCAGATTTCGTCCTGGCGCTTCTGGAGCGTCGCCTCGCGTTCGAGCAGCGCCTTCATGTCGAGGTCGCCGCGCGGGGGGTTGTTCCCAAAGTTGTCGAGCTTTTTCAGGTGCTCGTCGAGCTTGCGGCGGCCCTCTGCGGTGCGGCCGGCGGACACCGTCTTCAGCCAGATCATGGTGAAGAACATGACCGGCACGATGACGCCGAAGAGAATCCAGAACTGGTTCTTCGCCAGTTTTTCCTTGTTGATGCTCATGTATGCAAACCCACTCGCGGTTGGGGTTGAAGTTCGCTCTGACCAGGGTTCTCCCCTCGCCCCTGGCGGGAGAGGGGTTGGGGTGAGGGGGTCGGACTCTGCAACGACTTCCCCTCACCCCAACCCCTCTCCCGCCAGGGGCGAGGGGCTACACTGTCACTGCTGGGCGACGGCCTTCAGGTCCTCGTCCGACGGCGTCGGCTCCTTCCAGATGAAGTAGACGACGAACTCGGTACGGACGCTGCGGCCGTCGCTCTTGGGCGGTTCCTTGGCACCAGGCCCGCCGCCGGGCAGTGCGTCGCGCTGGCGGAAGCCGACGTCAATGTTCGGCAGCGGACGCCAGCGGGTGCGGTCGCGGCCGACGATGATCGGCTGGTCGCCGCGGTTCGGCCCAAATTCCGGGACCACCACGTCGGCCTGGTTCGGATTGCGCGGCTTGTTGCCGGTGGCCAGTTCGTACAGCTCGCTGCGGTTAATCAACTCGAACGAACCCTCGACGTGGTTCTGCACCCACTTGTAGCGCAGCAGCACGACATGGCTGACCTTGCCGCTGATCGGGTCGATCGGCTTGGACGGATCGGGCTTGGGTTCCGTGCGCTGGCGGGTGGCCAGGTTTTCGATCAAGGTATCGACGATGAACTTGCGCTGGTCGCGGTGATTGGTGTAGCCGCGCAGCTCGACGATCCAGCCCGCGCCGGTGGGCGGCTTCTCCTGGTCGTCCTTGGGCATGCTGTCCAGGACCTTGTTGGTGTCCTTGAGGCGGTTGAAGTAGGCGGCCAGGTCGTCGCAGTAGAGGGCATTGCAAGATTCGAGGTTGATGAGCACCAAATCCTCATCATCCACGCTCTGCGTCTGCCCCTTGCTCACGGCTTGCTGCGCCAGAAAGCGGGCATAGGCCGCCTTGCCCTTTTCGCCATAGGCGGCCTTCTGCCGGTCCGTCAGGTTGCCGAGGTCGGGGCGCGGCAAGCACTCGTTGATGTGCTTGTTGAGCATCAGCCAGTTGACGCGCTCTTCCTGGCCCGCCACCACGCTGCGCACCAGCTTCTTGAGCTGATCGACTTCCTGGGCCTTGCTCTGGTAGGTTTTGTTGCCGTGCTCGGCCGATTCGATGGCTGGCTTGCCGAAGTTCTTCTGCGCGTCGCGGATGACCTCGCTGGCGACGGCGTCGTGCGACAGGCGCTCGCCGAAGGCCAGCGCGCCGGCACCGACCAGCAGCAGGGCGGCGGCGGCGACAGCCCACGGCTTCTTGCTGCGCACCAGGCGCTCGACGCGAATCTCCTCGGGCAGCAGGTTGGTCCGCAACTTGGCGAGGCCCAGCCCTTGCAGGGCCAGCCCATAGACCACGCCCATGCTCAGCGCGTTGTCGCTGAACAGCGGGGCAGCCGTGACGTTGGCCCCTTCCAGCCGCAGGAACTTGCCAAGCTTGCGCACGTCCATTTGCAGCTTTTCATTGAGGTACTTCTGCAAGCCGGGCAGCCGGAACGCCCCGCCCATGCCCACGAGGTACTGGATGTGCGCGTCGCGCTGGCTGTTGGTGAAAAACGACAACGATTTCTGCACTTCATTGACGAACTCGTTCAGGTCGGCCCGCAGCGCCAGCAGGATGCGCTTCAGGTCGGGCGACTTGGTCGCGTTGCGCTTCAGGTGCTCGGCCTTGGCGAAGGTGTACTTGAACTCCTTTGTCAGGGCGCGGGTGAAGCGGTTGCCGCCGATGGGAATCGAGCGCTGCCAGATGACGCGGTTGCCGTCGGTGATGACCAGGTTCGAGGTTTCCACGCCGATGTCCAGCGCGACCACGCATTCCTTCTTCTTGCCCTCGCTTTCCGGGGCGGCAGTGGAAGTGGCGTCCTGCTTGAGCAGGTCGTAGGAGACGAAGTTGCACAGCGCCAGGGGCGCCATCTGCACCACGTCCACCTCGATGCCGATTTCCTGGAAGGGCTGCAAGGCGCGTTGCACGTTCTCGCGCTTGATGGCGAAGAGGCCAATCTCGGTTTCCATCGCGAAGCCGTCGGCCACCACGCCGGAACCGATCTTCTGGAAATCCCAGACGACTTCCTCCAGCGGGAACGGAATCTGCTGCTTGGCCTCGAACTTGACGATGTCGCTGATCTTCTTTTCCTCGACCGGCGGCAGCTTGACGAAGCGCGCCAGGCCGCTTTGCCCGGAGACGCACATGGCGACCTTGTCGCCCCGCAGCTGGTTCCGTTTCAGGAACTTCTCCAGCGCTTCGCGGGTCAAAAGGTCAGGGTCGGCGTCGGGCTGACTGAGGATTTTGGGATGCTCGACGAACTCGAAGGCGGTGGCCACGGCCACGCCGTTACGGTTTTCCAGGCGCAGCGCCTTGAGGGCGCACTGGCCGATTTCGATTCCCCACGCACCCGGTTGCGTTGGCATGTCTGGTTCTCTCCCCGTAGCGCAAAGATCGATCCGGACCTTGCCGAGATGGCGGCAAAGAAGTTGACGTTCCTCATCCGTCAGGAGGAACCGACGAAAACAGTGAAACTTGCATCCCTACCGTAACATGAGGCGAACGAGGCTGTCAATGGACCGGCGGGGCGTTCCGTAAGAGATTCAACCCGAACGCCTCCGCGACGTTAGTGGATTTCCGCGTGCTAGCGCGTTTCGCAGGTGGATGGAGCACCGGACGCTGTGGTCCGCACAGCGGACCCTACAAAATTCCCGTAGGGTCCGCTATGCGGACCGCCCCAAGGGTCGCGAAATGCTCTAAACCGTCAGCGGTCAGGGATTGAGGATTTCCTTGGCCCCGCGCGCCAACAAGTCTGCCGCCAGTCGTTTCCCCAGGTCTTCCGCGTCGGCCAGCGGGCCGACGGTTTGGCCCGCCACGCGCTGCGCTCCATCGGGCGACAACACCGCGCCCCGCAGCGTCAGTACATTCGTGGCAACCGTCGTGGCCGCGCCAATCGGCACCAGGCACCCACCCCCCAGCGCGAACAGCATGGCCCGTTCCGCGAGGATGGCCTGGTGCGTGGCCGCGTGGTTGATCCCGGCCAGTAGCTCAAAGGTCGCCGCGTCGTCCTCCCGGCATTCCAGGCCCAGCGCCCCCTGACCGACAGCCGGCAACATCCAGGCGGGATCGAGGACTTCCGTGACGGCGTCGGCCAGGCCGAGCCGCACCAAGCCCGCTTCCGCCAGGATCAGACCGTCGAGGTCGAAGTCCTTCAGCTTCTGCAAGCGGGTTTCCACGTTGCCACGGATGTCTTGCAATCGCAGGTCGGGCCGGCGGTGCAGCACCTGCGACCGACGGCGCAGACTGCCCGTGGCCAGGCGGGCGCCTGGTGGTAATACGTCGAATCGCGCAAGCTTGTCCGACATAAAAACATCGCCGTGCGGACCGCGCGGCGGCACGGCCGCGAGGCGCAGGCCCGGCACCGGCAGCGTGGGCAGGTCCTTCAGACTGTGGACCGCGACATCGACCGTGCCGTCCAGCAGCGCCCGCTGGATTTCCTTGGTGAACAGGCCGATGCCGCCGATCTGCGCCAGCGGCCGGTCGCGCACTTGATCGCCGACGGTCTGTATTTCCACCAACTCCACGGGCCGCGCGCCCGCCAGCGGACGCAGTGCGTCGGCGACGTAGTGGGCTTGCCAGAGCGCCAGGCGGCTGCCGCGCGTGCCAATGCGGATGGGTGCCATGTCAACCCCGTGCTTGAACCTCGTGCGGCGATGGATTACGATTTATGCCTCTGGGGAAGAGCTACAAGAGGAGTCCGCATGCGCTTCCTGCCCTGGCTGTCCGGTCTGGCGTGCTTGCTGGCCGCCCCGTGCCTCGCCGCGCAGAAGCCCGCCGACCTGGCGCGCGCCCGGCCCGTCCTCGAACGCCAGCTGCGCGACCCGTCCGCCGGCAACCGTCAAGACGCCCTCGACGAACTCGGCAAGTACCGCTTCCCCGAAGCGGCCCAGCTGGCACTGCCCTTGACCGCCGATCCCGACCCGCGTGTCCGCCTGACCGCGTTTCGCACCCTGGCCCACTTGCAAGAAGAACCAGCGGTGCGCGCCGCCATGCTCAAAACATTGCAAGCGGGCATCAGCGAGCAAACCCGGCCGCTGCTCGTGGCCGTGCTGGGCGGCACCGCCGACGCGAAGACCCTGCTGCAATCCCTGAACAAATCCGCCAAGGGGCAGCCCGTCGTGCTGCTGCACCTGCTGACGATGGCCGAGGAAATCTCGACCTGGTCCGACCCAGCCGCGGTGCGCGTGCTGGAGCGCATGACCCTGCTCGATGCCTTTCCACAGACTTTGGGCCTGCGCCGCGCCGTCGTCAAGGGGTTGCTCTACATCCGTCTGAACGAAGCGGTCCCGGTGCTCATCGACTTGCTCGGCAAACTGGACGGTGAGCTGGCATTCCAGATCAACGACCACCTGGACAAGATCAGCGGCGAGAGCTTTGCCTTCGACGCCGAATCGGCACGCAAGTGGTGGCAAGCCAACCGCGAAGGCTACCGCTATCCCTCGCCCACGGCGCTGCCCGCGCCGCGTGTGCCGCGCGTCGAAGTGGACGGGGCCAGCTACTACGGCATGCAGATCCGGGCGCGGCACATGATCTTCGTCATGGACATCTCCGGCAGCATGGCGGGCGCGCGCTTGCAGCATGCCAAGAAGGAGCTGGTCCAGGCCATTCAGAAGTTGCCGTCGAAGTCGCAGTTCAACCTGGTCTTCTTCAACAACAAGCTGCACGTCTGGAGCCCGAAGCTGGTGGAAGCCACGCCCGAGGCCAAGAAGCAGGCGGTCTACCTGATCGAAAACCTGGCGGCGGGCGGCAACACCCATACCTACGACGCGCTCCGGGTCGCCCTGGACTTGAAAGTCGAGCACATCTACCTGCTGACCGACGGCCAGCCCACCGGCGGCGCGATTGTCCAGACCGACACCATCCTGGCGACGATTCGCCCGCAGAATCGCCTGCCAGGCATCGCGATTTCGACGATTGGTCTGGCTCCCGGTCCAGACTCCGGCCCATTCAGCAAGTTTCTTCAGTCGCTGGCGGACCAGAACCACGGACAGTATCGCAAGGTGGAATAGGACCGTTCACCGTTCGGCCTACGCACGGCCAGGCGCCGGTTCATCGAGCACCTGGCGGATCTTGCGTGCCAGGCTCAGCGGCGTGAACGGTTTCTGGATGAACGACACCTCCGCTTGCAGCAGGCCGTGGCGGACGACGGCGTCGTCGGTGTAGCCGCTCATGAACAACACCTTGACGTGCGGGAAGCGCGGCCTGAGCGCCTGCACCAGCTCGGGACCGCTCAGCCCCGGCATCACCACGTCCGACAGAATCAAATCGAGCGGACCGCGGTGCGCCTCGGCGACCTTCAAGGCGGCCTTGCCGTTCTCGGCGGTCAGCACCGTGTAGCCGTGCATTTGTAAGCTCAGCAGCGCCATGCCGCGCACCGCCTCCTCGTCCTCGACCATGAGGATCGTCTCCGCGCCGCGCGCCGCCAGGCCCTGTTTGGAGTCGCCGCTCTTCTTGATCGGTTCGTCGACCGCGGGGAAATAAACCTTGAACGTCGTACCTCGCCCCGGCTCGCTGTAGACGTGGATGCAGCCGCCGCTCTGCTGGACGATGCCGAAGACCATGGCCAGGCCCAGGCCGGTGCCCTTGCCCACCTCCTTGGTGGTGAAGAAGGGCTCGAAGACGCGCGCCAGCACTTCGGGTGCCATGCCGCAGCCCGTATCGGTCATCGCCAGCATGACGTGCTGCCCTGCCTTGCAATCCGGGTGCGTGCGGACGTAGTCGTCGCTCAGCAACACATTGGAGGTTTCGATGGTCAGCTTGCCGCCTTTGGGCATGGCGTCGCGGGCGTTGACGGCCAGGTTCATCAGCACCTGGTCAAGCTGGGTGGGATCGACCTTCACCCGACTGAGCCTGGGGTCGAGGACCGTGGCGAACAGAATGTCCTCGCCGATCAAGCGACGCAGCAGCTTGCTGGTTTCAGCGACGACGGCATTGACGTCCAGCACCTGCGGCTGCAACATCGTCTGGCGGCTGAAGCCAAGCAGCTGGCGAGTGAGGGCCGCCGCCCGCGCGCCGGCTTCGCTGATGGCCTTGACGGACTCGCGCATCCGGTCGCCCAGATTGGGCAGGCCGAGCAAGACCTCACTGTAGCCGGAGATGATGGTCAGCAGGTTGTTGAAGTCGTGCGCGACGCCGCCCGCCAGCCGGCCGACGGCCTCCATCTTCTGCGCCTGGCGCAGCTGATCCTCCAAACGACGGCGCTCGGTGACGTCGTTGACCACCCCCACGAAATAGGCCAGCTTCCCGCGTTCGTCGTGGACGGGATTGATGGACAGGCCGTTCCAGAAAGGCGTGCCGTCCTTGCGGTAATTGAGCAATTCGACGGAGCAGCCGCGCCCGGCGGCGATGGCTTCGCGGATCCGCCGCACGACATCCCGATCCGTTTCCGGGCCCTGGAGGAAGCGACAGTTCTTGCCCAGCACCTCGGCAGTGCGGTAGCCGGTGATGCGCTCAAAGCCGGCGCTGGCGTAAACGACTGGCTGCCCGGGCTGGTTGGGGTCGGCGATGAGTATCCCCTGCGACACTGCCTGAATGGCCCGGTCGCGCATCCGTAGCGCTTCCTCGATGCGCCGCCGCTCGGTGACGTCCCGCGCCTGGACGATGCACGCCGGGCGGCCCGCGAACTCCAGGGCAAAGGCGGTGATCTCCATTTCGAGGATTTCGCCGTACTTGGTGCGATGCCGCCAAACTCCCCGGTCCTCGCGCTGCGTGCCGGATTTCGCCAGCATTTCCAGTAGCGCCGGCACGTCCTCGGAGGGACGGATGTCCTTCAGGGTCATGCCGAGAAACTCGTCGCGGCTGTAGCCGTATTTCGCCACGGCGGCGTCGTTGACCGCCAGGTAGCGGAGCGACTCGCGGTCGTAGACGAAGAGCGGATCGGCAATGGCGTGGAACAGGCCACGATAGCGTTCCTCGCTGGCGCGCAGTTCGCCTTCCATGCGCCTGCACTCGGCGATCTCGGCCTGCAAGTCGCGGTTGGCCTGCTCCAGCTGCTGGGCCCGCTTCTCCAGCTTGCGGACCAGGGTCTCGCTGTACTCCTTGAGGATGGCGGCTTCCTCCATTTGCGGCGCGCGGGTCGGTTGCCCGGCGGGCGCGCTGCGCGACATCACGTCCTGAACACAAGCCATGAAGGCTTCCGGCTCGGCGGGCTTGATCAGGAAGGCATCCGCGCCCAGGTCGAGGGCCAGGCGCTCATCGCGCGGGTCGGTGTAGGTCGCGGTGTAGACCATGAAGGGAATGGACTTGAGCTGCGGGTCGGCCTTCCACTGGCGCAGCAGGGTGTAGCCGTCCATCACGGGCATCAGCAAGTCCGAAACGATGAGTTCGGGAGGCGTCTGCCGGGCCAGGGTCAGCGCATCGGCGCCGTGGCGGGCCTCGTCCACGGTCCAGCCGTGACCGAGCAGCAGGGCGCGCAGCAGGTACAGGTTGTTCTCGTTGTCGTCAACGATCAGCACGCGCGTCATGGGGCAGCGTCCCTGGGGGAAGTTGGAAGGAAACGCTCGATTTCGGCGACGAAAGTCTCCGGGTTGATCGGTTTCTCGATGTAACCCTCCGCGCCGGCCGCCAGGCACTTTTCGCGGTCGCCGACCATGGCGTAGGACGTGACCGCCACGATCGGAATCGACCGCAGGCTGGGATCGCCCTTGATCGCGCGGGCGACGGCGTGGCCGTCCATGCCGGGCAACTGAATGTCGAGCAGTATCAGGTCGGGGCGCTCGCGCACCGCGATCTCCAGGCCCAGCGGCCCGGTCTCGGCCGGAATGATCGTATGGCCGCGCTGCTCCAGCAGGAACGTGGCCAGGTAGCGGTTCTGGGCGTTGTCCTCGATCAGTAGGATTTTCGCCTTCATGGCTTCACCGGTCCTTCCAGAGGCAGCGTAACGCTGAAGGTGCTGCCCTGACCCCAGACGCTTTCGGCGCCGATCGTGCCGCCCATCAACTCGGCCAGCCGGCGGCAAATGGCCAGCCCCAGGCCCGTGCCGTCGTGCTTGCGGGCCAGCCCCGCATCGACCTGGCGAAACGGCTGAAACAAAGTGGGCAAGTCTTCCGCGCGGATGCCAGTGCCCGTATCGGCGACGGCCACGCGGACGGCGGGCTGCGCGGCGGCTCCGGGCGGCGCGTAGTCCTCGATGCGCTCGGCCGTCAGCGCTACTGCTCCCTGCTCGGTGAACTTGATGGCGTTGCTGAGCAAATTGAGGGCAATTTGCTCGAAGCGGCGCTGGTCGCTCACGGCCCGGCCCAGTGCGGGCGAGATCTCGACGCGCAGCGCCAGCCGTTTCGCCTCGGCTTGCGGCCGGACGAGGTTGATGACCCTGGTGAGCGACTGCGGCAAGTCGAACGGCGCGCGCTCGACTTCGAGCTGACCGGCCTCGATCTTGGAGATGTCCAGCACGTCGTTGACCAGGGCCAGCAGATGGCGGGCGCTGGTGCGCACCATTTCGAGTTGCTTGGTCTGCTCCGCGTTGAGCGGGCCGGCCAGCCCTTGCAAGATGATGCCCGTGAAGCCGATGATCGAGTTCAGCGGTGTGCGGAGTTCGTGCGACATGGTCGCCAGAAAAGCGGACTTGATGCGGTCGGCCGCCTCGGCGCGGTGGCGCTTCTCGCGTTCCTCCTCGGCCTGGCGTCGCGCGGTAATGTCCGTGCCGATGCTGAGAATCTCGGCCACTTTCCCCTGCGTGTCGCGGACGATGCGGTTGGTCCAGGCGACCCAGACGCGCTCGCCGTTGCGGCGGATGTTCTCGTTGACGTTCTGCTCGAACCGCTCGGGCGCGGCACAGATTTCTTCCATGAGCTTGGTGAGGTCGCGTCCACCGCTCTCGACGGAAGGCACGATGGTGCCGGCCACCAGCTGACCGACGATCTCCTCGGCGCTGTAGCCGAAGAAGCGCTGCCCGAACTCGTTGAGGAAAGCGATCCGTCCGTCGGCGGTCCAGCGCAGGATGATGCTGTTGGCGTCCTCGACCAGTTCGCGGTACTTGCGTTCACTTTCCGCCAGGCGTCGCTCGGCCCGACGGCGGTCGGAGATGTCGATGCCGACGCCTACCAGGCAGTCCTGCCCGCCGAAGTGCACGCGGCGGCCCGTGAAGAAGTAGGGAATGGCGCTGCCGTCCTTGACCACGAATTCCGCCTCGACGGATGATTCGCCGTGGGTGAACACCGCGCCGATGCGTTCGGCCACGCGCTGCTTATCCGCGCCCGCGAAGAACTCCACCGGCTGCATTCGGCCGATCTCCGTGGCGGAATAGCCGGTGACGGCTTCAAAGTTCCGGTTCCAGCGCAGGAAACGCCCCTGGCCGTCATAGAAGTACAGCACGCCGGGCATGCTGTCGATCATTGTGTCGGAGAAGCGTTTTTCGTCGCGCAGCGTCCGTTCGGCCTGACGACGAGACTCCTCGCGCACGAAGTTATCCAGGGCGAAGGACACATCGGCGGCGGCCTCGGTCAGCAGGGCGATTTCGCGGTCGTGGAAGAAGTCCCGCTGGCGGGCGAAGACGCTGAGCGTGCCGCGCACCTGGCCCTGCTCGCGGATCGGGAAGGTCGCCGCCGCGCGAAAGCCGCGGCGTTCCAGTTCCCCCCGCCAGGGCAGCGTGGCGGGGTCGCCGAGCAGGTCATTGCTGACGTACGGCTGCCCGGTTCGGAAAGCGGTGCCGGAGGGGCCGCGGCCTTCGGGGCGGTCGTCCACGGTGACCAGGATGGATTGCAAAAAGCCGTTCTCGTCGCCGCATTCGGCCACGGGCCTCAGCCGCGCGGTGGCAGGGTCGTGCCAGCCGATCCAGGCCAGATGGAAGCCGCCGTCCTCGACCAGCGTCCGGCAAATCTTGCGGAACAGTTCGTCGCGGGTCGGCGACCAGACGATGGCCTGGTTGACCTGGCTCAGCGCGGCGTAGAGCCGGGACAGCCGCGCGACTTCGCGTTCGCGTTCCTTGAGCGTGCTGATGTCGCGTGCGATCTTGGAAGCACCGATGATGCGGCCGTGGCTGTCGCGCAACGGCGACACGGTGATCGAAACGTCGATCAGCCCGCCGTCCTTCCGCCGGCGCTGGGTTTCGAGGCCGTCCACGCGCTCGCCCCGCCGAAGACGCTCGAGAATGAACGTTTCCTCCGCCAGGCGGTCCTCGGGGATTAGTCGGGTAATGGAACTGCCGAGCATTTCGGCGGCGGAGTAGCCGAAGACGCCCTGCGCGCCGGTGTTCCAGCTGGTGACCACGCCGTCGAGGTCCTTGCTAATAATGGCGTCGGTCGAGGATTCGACAATGGCCGCCAGGCGCTCGCGGTAGGCGCGGGCCTGCTGACTGTCCGAGATGTCGCGGAGCGTCGCCAGCACGCTGCCGTCGGGCAACAGGGTGGCGACCACGTCCACCGGAAACACCGAACCGTCCTTCCGCCGGAACAGCCATTCGCGCCGGTGACCGACCTGGCCGTTGATGTCGTTCAACGCTGGCTCGATCTGCGTAAATTCCGAGGGCGCGACGATATCCTCGCCCTGGCGGCCGATCAGTTCTTCGCGCGCGTAGCCGAGCATGCGGCCGGCGCTGGTGTTGACATCGAGGTAGCGGCCTTGCGGATCGGCCAGCAGGATACCGACCTGCGCGTGCTCGAACACGGTACGGCAACGCATCTCGCTGGCGTGCAAGGCCGCTTGCGTCCGGGCGTACTCCTGCTCGCGCGCGTGCTGCGCGCTGGCGTCGCGCGTCACCACGGTAAACCCCAAATGCGCGCCGCCGGGGCCGAGCAAGGCAGTCACCGTCTCGGCGGCCCAGAACTGGCTGCCGTCGCGGCGCAGGCGCGGCCCTTCCACTTCGCAATGCTCCTCCGCCAGGGCGCGTTGCAAGACCTGGCGCGGCTGGCCGGCAGCCTGGTCTTCGGCGGGAAAGAAGTGCGCATAGCAGCGGCGGAGGGCTTCCTCCGCCCGCCAGCCGAACAACCGTTCAGCCCCGGCATGCCAGCTGGCGACTTGCCCTGCCGCATCCAGCACAAACATGGCATAGCCGAGCGTCGCTTCGACCAGCAGCCGGCACGGATCAGCCAGGGCCGAACCCGCGGACGGCAGAGGGTCGGGAGCGATGGACATGACGGCCTCGTTCCGGCGAGTTCCGGTCGCGCTGTGGTCGCAAGGAACCGGAAGAATTATCCACCATCGGAGAGGGGAAGTCCAGTTACGGCGCGGGAAGGAAGTTGCCGAGCGGCGGTTCAAACGGTTGCGCAACCGAGTTAGTGGTTCCGCCTTCAGGGCGGGTGCAAGCATTCAATCCCGCGCATCTTCATCCTCGCGGCGCACGTCGGGTATGGCGAGCACCAGATCCGGCCCGTAGGCTTTCGCGGGCGTCTGGAAGCCCGGCGGCGCTTCTCCCGCGAGCACTCGTTCGACCACCAGCAACGCAGCCAGGGCCGTCAGCGTGTACCCTTCCGGCCCGAACTGACGAGACACCACGCGGCGTCCGGCGATGTCCGTGGCTTCGCCCCAGAGGCAGGTTTTGCCGTTGGCCCGTTGTTCGGGCGATGGCCCCGGCGGGCCATTGCGGATGCGTTGCTTCAAGCGTGCTTGCATCCAGGCGGAGCCGAGCAACGGCCGGGCGTAGCGGCTCAAGCGGGCGGCGACGCGCTGGCCCCAGCCCGCTGCCATGTAGACTTCGACGTTCGGAATGCCGGTGCTGTGGTAGGCCGTGGACACATCACCCCACGGAATAGTGATGGCTTTGCGCGGGCCGTCGCCGAAGTCAATGACGCGCGTGCGGTAGGCCGCCGGCACGGGCACGATGCGGCCGTCGCGGCGCACCGCCCCACCGCGTTGCAGGTTCTCGGCAATCGTCGTCGCTGTGCCGCGCGACAGGCCGCCGACCGTGTGCATACCCAGCGCCAGGTGCGTGGCGGTAGGCAACCGGCGTTTCAAGTGGGCAGCCAGGCAGTCGGACGGCACCACGTCGAAGCCGACGCCCGGTTGCAGCATGACGCCGGCCGCCTGAGCCTCGGCGTCGCGCGCCGCGAGTCCCTCGAAGACTGCAATCTCGCCTGTGATGTCGAGGTAATGCGTGCGGGTGCGCAGGCAGGCGTCGGCCATCGCGCGATAGGTATGGGCAAACGGCCCGGCGCAATGCAGCACCGCTTTCACGCCTTGCAGACCGGCGTCGAGGTCGCTGGGTTGGTCGAGCGCGAAGACACGCGCCTGGAGATGCAGTTCATCGGCCAGAGCGACAACCGCGGCGCGATTGCGGCCCGCCAGGATCGGTTGCAGGCCCCGGCGGACGGCTACACGCGCGATCAACGCGCCGGAGTAGCCCGTCGCCCCGTAAATCAGGAAGTGGTTCATTCTTCCAGGTGTAGCCCGCGCAGGGCGGCCTGTCCATCCACGGTCAGCACCACCTCGGCCGAAAGACGCCGCTCGCGCGCCGCCCGCTCGTAGAGGCTGTATTGCCCTTCCGGCAGCAGGTAGTTCTCAATGCCGAATTCCAGCCCGCCGCGTTCGTCGAATCGCCCCTGGAGATACTTGCCATCGGTGGTTGGACGTCGTGTCGTCATCGTGCCCATGCGCCAGTGCCGGCCGTCGTAGTCGCGGATCAAGGTCACGAAGACCGCCTGGTCGCGTGTGCCAGGCGGTAGACCCAGGATGCCGCCCGGCGGTAGCTGATTGAACTCGTAGCTCAGGTTCGCGGGCCGGTCGAGTGCCTGGCGGCGGTCATAGACATGCGCCACGCGCAGCAGCACCGTTTCACCTCGCACCAGGACGACGGCGCGCATACCGAGCATCGCCAGCAGCACCAGCACCTGGAACCCCACGGCGACGGCCAGCAGGCCGCGCTCGCGCTCCTTGATCCAGGCCAGCCGGCGGTCCCACGGACGCAAGGGCAACGCCTCGGCCAGCGGATATGGTTCAGACTGCATGGTGAATCTCCTTCCGGCGACGCCAGTACAGGGCCACGCCCAGCAGCGCCATCCCGCAGAGGAAGAACAGGCACGAAGCGCCGAGGATGCCGCCCACGTCGCCAAACAGGTCGATGTAGCGCAGCACGGTCCACAACAGGAAGCTGGCCACGCCGGCGGCGAACGGCGCGCCGCGGTCCTCGTGCAGCCCGACGCGCATCAGCCAGAAGGCGCTGGCCACCAGCGCGGCGTTGGCCAGCAGCGTCGGCACGATGGCCGTGACGTCGCGATCCGCGATCTGACCGAACAGGACGTTCCAGGAGGACAGGAAGGCCATCAGCAGCAGCACGCACACCGGCAGCCATTGCCGGCTGACCAGGTCGCGCAGCTCGTCCTGGTAGGGATTGCCCTCGGTGTCGTCGCGCCGCCGCCACCAAACCCCTGCCGCCAGTGCCGCTCCAGTTCCCAGCAGAATCCCGCCCGTCTGGATGATGCCCGCGAATAGGTGCGGATCGCGGGCCAGTTCCTTGTTGACCTGGTGAAAGCTCAATGGCACCAGCATGCCCCCGGCGATCAAGATGCCGTAGAGGCGGTAGGGAATCGCGAACCGACTACCGGCCGGATGGCTCTGCGCCAGGAGTAGAAAGAGTCCGCCCACCGCGCCGATCAGGTAGATGGGGTAAAATTCGCGGTGAAATGCCAGCGGTAGCAGGAGCAACCACCAGGCCAGCAGCGGCGCGTAGAGTGCCACGGCGGCGGCGGAACCCTTGCGATACGCCCAGATCAGGCCAGGCAGCGTCAGGAGGGGCAGACTCAGGCCGAGGTTGGGCAGAAAACGCCAGCGGCCGAACAGCCAGGCCCCAAGGTGCGGGAAGCCGATCACCTCGACGCCCACCCAGATGGCCAGCACGGCGGTCAGCAGGATATGCAGCAACACGGTGTCCAGCAGCAATGCGAAGGGCAGCACGCCCAGGGCCCACCACCACAGACCGTCCGGAAAGTGCGAGTTCAGATGCAGGATTTGCCCCATTAGCCCCAGGCCCGCGCCGTAGAGCACGCACCCGAGAAAGAAAACCACCTCAGCTGTCAAGCGCCAGGCCGTGCGGTAGCGCATGTAAAATCCCGCCGCATGCACGCCGACGACCGAGCCAAAAATCAGCGCCACCTTGAACGCATCGGGCAAGGCGCTCCAGTTGTAGCCGACCAGCAAGAGGGCAGCCAGGCCGATCAACGCAGCGGCAAGGCCCACCAGGACGAACAGAGCGACGGACTTCTGCCGTTCGGCGATCTCGACCGGCGACTCGTAGAGGTCGAGGATGCGTTCCGCCTGGTCGGTGGAGATCAGTCCCCGGTTGCACCAGAGATCGAGTTCGCCCTGGAGCCAGGCCCGGTGCGGGTGGGAGAGAATGCTCTTGGACATGGCGCGGGGCCTCGAGACGACAGCGGGAGTGGCCGGTGGTACTGGCAAGGCGGGAAGCTGTAGCGATTATAACGCCGCCCGCGCCGTCAACGGCGGCACAACCCCTGCCGGTTCGCGCCGCCCACCCATGCTCCGCGAATCGCCCGGCCTTTGCTTCAATCCGCTTCGTGAAGAATTCCGATGCTACGAACCAGACAGCAATCCCGTTCCCCACAATAAATTCGGGGCAAGGAGGACCCCCTGCCATGAAACGTCTAGCCGTCGTGCCCATGCTGCTCTGGGCCGCTGTCGGTTGCGAGAATCACCCGATCGTCGACCGCCTGGATTGCGCCAACTATCAGCTGGATTGCATCCATCAGCGGCTCGTCGAGGCGAATGTCCGCATCGACGAAACCAAGAAGGCTCTGGCTGCCAAGGTGGATGAATCCAACGCGATCAACACCGCCAACGGCACCAAGCTCGACACGGCCAACAAGCACCACGAAGCCACCAACGTCAAGTTGGACGAGGCGAACAAGGAACTGGCCGCCCTCGAAAAGGCCGTCAAGGACTCGAACGCCGCTCTGGGCGAAATCAACAAGAGCGTCGGCGAGTCCAACAAGAGCCTGACCGGCATCGACAGCAAGGTCAACGACATGAACAAGAACCTGGGCGGCAAGCTTGACGAACTGATCAAGCGCAGCCCGCCGCCGAAGCCCTAATCGCCATCCATGCCCAAGCCCAGGCATCAGCCGGCCGGCGCGCAGCGCCGGCCGGCTTTTTTTGTTGGGATCGATCGCCCACAGAGTAGTGTGGCAAGATTCGCGGCGGAACGAGCGGCGCAGCCGCTCGTGCTGCGGCGGGCAATTTCCGTGGCTGGATGTTGCGGCAGCGCGAATTTTGACAACTTTCAGGCCCCATGCTATTCTTCAGCGTCCTCACCGACCCCAGTCGGTCGTGCGACTTCCAGATCCGCTGACCGGCCATGCCCCTGGCCTTACCGCTACCCGAATTGTGCGAGGTGAGGGACCCACCGTCGCGACCGCTGGGTGCTCTCGGTTACCAATCTCCGGACCTGGCAGGCTCACACATGGAGCAATACTGCACTCACTGCGATCGGTCTTTCGCCGGCAATTCCCTGACGTGCCCGCAATGCGGTGGCGCCTTCGTCCAGCGCGCGAACGGGGACTCGCGCAACGGCCATAAGACCGACGCCACGCCCCTGCCCGGCCCGTTGCAGACCCATGCGACCGCCGAGCGAGGCGCGCATTCGGAGCACGAGATCGATCTGGGCAGCCCGGTGAGTGCTGGCCAGCCTGGAACTGGCGGGCCGCCGAGCGGCGCTTCGTTCGTTTCCTGGTCGGCCATGCTGGAGCGTAAAACGCAAGGGCAGCCCTCCAACTCCGGTGCGGAACCGGCGGTCGAGTTTGGCACACCCACCTCTGCCCAGGTGCAATCCGACCAGGGCCGGTTGCTGCCGAGCGCTCCGGAACCCGACAGCAGGGCCAACGCCGCCCCGCAGGCCAGCCTGCCGGACGAAGGCCACGAGGCGGAGATCGACCTGGGCAAGCCCGTGACCGAAGCCACGGGCGATTCCGGCCCGCTCAGCGGAGCGTCCGGCGTGGGCTGGGCGGCCTTGTTGCGCGCCCGCAAGAAGTACGAAGACCCAAACAACCCGACGCTGGATTATCATAACCCGGAACCGGGCGGCACACCGCAGGGCACGGGACCGCAGCTGGCGTCCGTCGAGCCGCCCCGCGAATCGCCCGTGGCCCCGGATCGACCGCCGGCCTCGGCCGCACCGTCTGGTTGGCATTCGCCCAGTCTGGCGCTCGGCTTTTTGCTTGGCATCGCGTTGTGCGGCGCGCTATGGTGGCTCGGGGTCGAGCCGCCGCAAGCCTGGCGCCTGGCCCGGCCCAGCGCCCCGCCCGAGTCGCCCGCTGTCCCAGATTCGCCTGCCCCACGTTAAGTGTTGCCCGCTGTCCCGGATTCGCTTGCCCCGCGTTGAGTTTCGTGCCTGCTACTTCGCCCAGCTGCGTTGTCGATTCACCATCCCACTCGTGGAAGCTCGCTAGCGCCCTAGCCTGTCGGAGAATGCAGGAATGCCATCGCAGAAATCCGCTCGCCTGGACACGATCGGCAACTACGATCTGCTCGAAAAGATCGGCGAGGGCTGCATGGGCGTGGTCTACAAGGCCACCCGCTGGGACAGCAAGGACGTGGTCGCCGTGAAGGTCATGCCGGCGGAAATCGCCAGCAACCCGGTGCTGCTGAAACGCTTCGAGCAGGAATTCCGCATCACCAGCAAGCTGGACCATCCGAACATCGTCCGGGTGCTGGAGTTTTGCCGCAACGGCACCTCCCCCTACCTCGTCATGGAACTGGTCGAGGGCGAGTCGCTGGGCGACAAGCTGGACCGCGAGGGCAAGTTGTCCGAGGACGATGCGATCAACATCATCCTCCAGATCGCGCACGGCCTGCACCGCGCGCACCGGCAAGGGCTGATCCATCGCGACGTGAAACCCGACAATATCCTGGTCACCAAGGACGGCGTCGCCAAGCTCACCGACCTGGGGCTGGCCAAGGACGCCGACAGCGGCGCGGACCTGACGCGCACCGGCCGCGGCTTGGGCACACCTGACTACATGGCTCCCGAGCAGTTCCGCAACGCCAAGAACGCCAGCATTCGCTGCGACGTGTACTCGCTGGGCGCTACCCTGTACCACATGATTACCGGCAAGGTGCCCTTCAACGAGGCCGACCCGGTCAAGTCGATGCTGCGCAAGCTGCGCAACGAACTGCCGACCGCCCGCGACGTGGTCCGGACGATCAGCGAGCGTACCGACTGGGCCATCCGCCGCGCGATGAGCGCCAACCCGGACAACCGTCCGGACTCATGCCGCGAGTTCGCCGAGGACTTGCTGGGTCAGAGCACGCGCAGCGGCTCGAAGTTCGACACCGACGCCCCAGCGGAGGAAGAATCGGACGCGATCTGGTATCTGGTCTTCACCGACCCGGACGGCAACATCCGCACGGCCAAGGGCAAGGCCAAGGCCCTGCGCAAGCTCGTCAAGGAAGGGCAACTCGGCGACGCGAACAAGATTCGTGCCAGCCAGGCCACCGCTGGACCGTTTGAGTTGCTCAACACGATTCGCGAATTCCGCGACCTGGTGGTGCAACCGACGCCCGGACCCGCGCTCTCGGAAACCAGCATGGCCCGGCTGTCAGCCATGCCCGCCGCCAAGCGCAAGGAAGATGACGGCCGCGAAGGCTTCAAGGTCAATACCCAACCGCGTCCCGAGCCGGCGCGGGCAGCCGCGCCCGCCGCAAAAACCACCGACGATGCACCCGCCGACAGCCGGCCGTTCTTCCAGGTCGGCGGGTTCACCTCCGAGCCGGAGATCGGGGCCGGCGGCAAGCTGCCGCAGTGGCTGCAAATCCTGTTGATCGTGGCCTGCACCACGATCGTTACCCTGCTCGCCAATCTCTATCTAGTGCCGATGCTGACCAAGAAGTGACCGGATGGTACGTCGGGCTTTCCAGCCCGACACTGGCGCCGGAGTATTGGCCGTTCCTTCCGCATCCACTCCGACAGCTCATTGCCGGGGCCAGTGTCGGGCTGGAATGCCCGACGTACTTCAACTCAGCGCACCACTTCCACCTTCGGCAGCGCCTTTTTCAACTCGTTGGCACCTGCCTCGGTGACACCACTTTCACTAACATCCACGGCCACCAAGCCCTTCAATCTCTTCAGCTCCATCAAGCCCGCATCGGTGATGTCCGTATTGCGCAAGTCGAGGGTCTGGAGCTTGTCGAGCGCTTGCAGCTGCGCTAGTCCCTTGTCGCTGATATCGGTCTTCGACAGGTAGAGCTTTTGCAAGCCGGTCAGTCCCTTGAGATGCTCCAGCCCCACGTCCTTGACCTTGGTGTTGAACAACCGCAGTTCCGTCAGCTTGTTGTAGCCCTTGAGGTTGGCCAGTCCCGGCCCGGTGATGGGCGTGCCGCTGAGGTCGAGCACCTGGACCGCTGTCAGGCCCTTGAGGTTGTCTAACCCCTTGTCGGTGATTTGCGTGCCGTGCAGATCGAGTTCGGTGAGCTTGGTCAAGTCCTTGAGGTTCACCAGACCGGCGTCCGTGATCTTGGTGCCGCCCAGGCTGAGCTTCGCCAGCAGCTTGCAGTCCTTGAGCACCTTGATGGTATCGTCCGTTACGTCCACCTTGGCGTTGACCAGCCGCACCTCGATGACGGGTGAATCCTTGTCGGTCTTTTTCACGCGGACGGTGCCGCCGATCTTCTTCAGGCTGGCGGCTGCTTTATCCTGCCCCCACGATGGCGCGGTCAGCACCAGGATGGAACCCAGCAAGACCAGCAACAGCAACGCACGCAGGTTCATGGCAAACTCCCCGAGGTGAATGGTGATGGTCGGAAGTGAACCCCGGCTCATGATAGCCGTCCCGCGTAGGGGAAGCGAAACATTCCCGGCGGGGATTCTTGGACCACGGCTTGCGGTTTCCACCAATCGTCTGTGTTACAATGCCGGGGAATCCAGCGCCCCGAGGGCCGCGTCATCATGTCCGAAGAAGAAGCCTTTCGCGACCTGATCCGCCGTGTCCGCGCCGGCGAGCAACTGGCTGCGACTGAGTTGGTGCGTCAGTACGAGCCGGAAATCCGCCGGGCCATCCGGCTGCGCCTCACCGACCCGCGTCTGAACCGCATCCTCGATTCAATGGACATCTGCCAGTCGGTGATGGCCAATTTTTTCGTGCGCGTGCATGCTGGCCAGTTCGACCTGGAACGGCCCGACCAGCTGCTGCGCCTGCTGGTGACGATGGCCCGCAACCGTCTGCTCGATCAGGCGCGCCGGCAGCAAGCCAGCCGGCGCGACGGCCGCCGCGTCGAGGCGGGCGGCGATGAACGCCTGGCCAACGTCGCCGACGCTGGCCTCGGTACGCCGAGTCAGATCATTTCCGAACGCGAATTGATCCAGGCCGTGCGCGGCCAGATGACCGATGAGGAACGTCAACTCGCCGAGCACCGCGCCCAGGGCAAGGACTGGGCGGAAATCGCCGAGGCCGTGGGTTCGACGCCGGAAGCCGTGCGCAAGAAGCTGAGCCGAGCAATGGACCGCGTGACGCGCCGCTTAGGTTTCGACGTGGAGCCGGGGGAGTAGAGAGGCAAGTTTCAGATTGGCCGCCGGACATTCATGGATGCTGGTTCGGGTCGTCGACTGGCAGTTGCTCCGCACTGGCTGCCTGGTTCAATTTCTGGTCGGCGGACACGAAAGTAACGGTGCCAAGATTGGCGGCCAGGCGCTGCGTGTGAACGAAAAGCGCCGTGGCCAACTGAATCGCGTCGTAGGCCCGCAGCGGATGCCTGGCCACCAGCTGCATCGCAAGATCGAGAATCGGACTCGTCGCGCTGATCCGTCGAAATCGGGTCAACTGTTCGCCACGGAATGCCGCCTCGGCTTGCTGAGCCTGGAGCACGGTTATCGAGCCGACGCGCGTTCGCAGATAGAAGGCCGCCAGCAATTCAACGCCCGTGATAGTGGCGATGACACACTCATGGCCGGCGGCCGGGGCGACGAGGCTACTGATCCAGGCAGTTCCTGTTTCCAGGACGTAGCGCTTGACCAGAGCGCTGCTGTCGAAATAAAGGCAGGCCATTATCGGCGATTCTCAATGATCGTTTCGGAGAGGGACGGGCCAGTCACGGAGATCGGTTGAAAATCCTCAAAAGCGGAGGCTGCAACTGCCCTGGAACGGCTCTCCACCACACCATCATCCGCCAGCTTATTCCAGAACGCCGCTTCCAGTGCAGCGCTGCTGCCGTCCGCGCGCGCGACGTCAGCGGTTTCTGGTCCCGCCTCCGTGCCAGTGGTGTCGGCGAGTTCCTGCTGTAGCTGCCGCGCCAGTTCCACTTTCTGGTCGCGGGACAATGCCGGCAGCATGGCCTGGATTTGCTGATGAATGCTGGCACTCACGAACCACCCTCCCGAAGCGGCGCGCCGTTGGAAGTGGTATTGTACCAGCGCTGAGGACCGTAGTGTCCGAGCTTGAGAGGCGTGACGGGCAAATCGTCGAGCGACCTCGACGACTTGCCCGTGGATTCCTGGTCACGCAGCGGCGTAGCTCCTTTTCACCCCACCAGCGCCCGGATCGGCTCGCTGTCGGTGACGAGTTTCAGCACGTCATCAGGCACGCCGCGGGCGATGCGCAGTTCGGGCACGTCGAAGAGCGTGTTCATGATCGTGCCGACCACGTTCTGCATCGACACGCGTTCGGACGCGGCGTCGCCGCCGTTGGCGGTGGACTGGCCGATCACCTGGCCCATCCGCAGACCGCCGCCGTGGAAGAGCAGCGGAGCGAGGTTGCCCCAGTGGTCGCGTCCACCGTTCTTGTTGACCTTCGGCGTGCGGCCAATTTCGCCCGTCGCCACCAGGCAAATTTTGTCGTCCAGGCCGCGCGCTTCCAAATCCTCGATGAACGTGGACACCGCATGGTCCAGCGGCAGGCCCATGTACTTCATGCCTTCCGCGACGCCCGCGTTGTTCACGTCGGCGTGCATGTCCCAGACGAAGTTCGTCGTCACGGTGACGAAGCCACAGCCGGCCTCGCACAGTCGGCGGGCCAGCAGCAGCAACTTGCCCAGCGTCTTGGCGTTATCGACGTAGTTGTTGTAGTTCTTCCATTTCTTGTCGATCATGTCCGGCCGCACCAGCGGCGCGGTGTCGTAGCGCGCCACGGTGGCCGGGTCTTCCTTCGATAGATCGAAGGCATTGGCCACGCCGCCCAGCAGCACATCCACGGCCTGCGACTGGAACTTGTCCAGGGCATCCATCTCGCCGGTCTGGTCGATGTGCCGCTTGACGCCATCGAGCTGCGCGAGCAGTTCCCGGCGGTCGCCGAGGCGGTCGCGGTCGAGCTTCAGCTGCATGTTTTGCAGCAGGTTGCCGCCGCCGCCCGGCACGAACGGCGCGAAGTTGCTGCCCACCAGGCCGGTACTGGCGAAGTTGCCAAAGCTGCGCGTCCCTTCCTGCGTGCTGGGATCGACGGCGCGCGGCAGCAACAGGGCACTCGTCGGGATACCGGTGCGCGGATGATTCATGCCCGCGACGCGCGAGTAGATCGAGCCGAGGTTGGCGTTGAGAAATTCCTTGTGGACCACCGGCTTGATGTCGTGGTTGGCGTCGCCGGGGACATACGAGCGAACCACGGCCAACTTGTTCGCCAACCGGGCCAGCTTCTCGAAGGTCGAACCGAACGTCACGCCGGGGATCGAGGTTTGAATCTCTCCGGTGACGCTCCGATTGCCTTCAGGGGCGGACATCTTCGGATCGAACGTCTCGATCTGACTCGGCCCGCCATGCAGGTACAGGAAGATGACGGACTTATCGCGCACGGGCCGACCGCTCGCGGCGGCGGCAGCCTTTTGTTGCAGCAGCCAGGGCAACGACAGGCCACCCAGGCCCAGGGTGCCGACTTTCAGGAAATGGCGGCGGGAGAGGTCAGCGCCTCGGTCGTGGAGGGAGAGCATTGGCGAAGCTCCAAGGAAGGTGGGACGGATTCGCCGGCAGGTTCTTTAACGTTCAAGTATAATAAACGACACTCCGACGACACCGCAAGGGAAATCTGAAAATCTGTTGGTTGGGCCGCTGGCGGCTTCGCATCAGCCGGGATCGTGCGAAGCCGCCAGCGGCGCAGAGTGGACTACAACAGCTGTTCGCCCTTGGGTTCGCGCGTCATCAAGTCCGTGACCGCCTGGCGCGCGTCCTTGTCCTCGTAGAGCACGCGATAGATTTCGGCGGTGATGGGCATCTCGATGCCCAGTTGCCCCGCTTGCTCGTGGACGCTGCGAGTGGTGTAGACGCCCTCAGCCACCATCTTCATGTGGTTCAGGATGTCGGCCAGTTTCTCGCCCCGGCCCAGCC
>JAEUIF010001072.1 GCA_016795185.1 Planctomycetia bacterium
GATGGTCCAGGAGATGCTCGCGGCCGACGAACTGGCGCCGGGCGATCTGGACGCACTGCCGGCGACCGCCTACCTGGCCCGCAACAAGGGCAACAACCGCGATGCCTGGCTGCACGATTCGGTCGGGCATACCACCCGCGCTTTCCTGGGCATCACCCTCGAGTGCTCGCGCTGTCACGATCACATGTACGACACCTTGCCGCAAGAGGAATTCTACCGCTTCCGCGCCTTCTTCGAGCCCTACTCCGTCCGCATCGATCCGGCCAAGGACCAACTCGATAGCCGCAAAGAAAAGGCCGGCATCACGCGCGTCTACGACGCCAATCCCGGTGCGAAGACGTTCTTCTACATTCGCGGCGTCGAGCAGAATCCGGACAAGGACCGCCTTATCACCCCCGGCGTGCCCGCTGTGCTCGGAACCGATGGTTTTCAGGTCCAGCCCGTAACGTTGCCTGCGGCGGCAGCGATGCCCCACCGCCATCCGCAGGTAATCGAGCAGTTGCGTAAGGAACGGCGCGACGAAATTGCCGAGGCTCGTGTCGCGCTCGCAGGCGAGCAGGCCGCTGACTCACCCGCCCGACTGCGTTTACAGGCGGCTGAAGCCAAGTCCGCCGCGCTCGAAGCCGTGCTGAAGGTGGAAGCGTTGGAGGAAAAAGACGCGGAAAAGAAGGACCGTGCCGCCTGGGAAGAAGCCGCGACCGCCGCCGATGCCACGCAGCGCCAGGCCCTGTGGTTGGAAGCGAAGGCCAAGGTAGCCCTCGCCCGCGCGGACCTGGCAAAGCTCGAAGCGGACAACGCCGGCAAGCAACAACTCGACCAGGCCAAACGGCAACTGGCCGACGCCGAGAAAGCAGCCGCCAAGGCCGAACAAGCCGCAGCGCAGCCGCCCACGGTGAAGTACCAAAAACGTGGCGGCAACAACTATGGCCGCGCCAGCAGCGGTCGACGGCTGGCGCTGGCACGCTGGATCACCAGCCGGCAGAACCCGCTGGCGGCCCGCGTGGCGGTTAATCACATCTGGCTGCGTCACTTCGGGCAGGCGTTCGTGCCCAGTGTGTTTGACTTCGGCGCGGCCGGGCAGCCGGCATCACATCCCGCCCTGCTCGACTGGCTGGCGGTCGAACTCATGGAAAACGGCTGGAGCATGAAGCATCTGCACCGGCTGATCGTGACCTCGAGCACCTATCGCCTGAGCGGCACGCCGGACGCCGCGAATACCGACATGGACCCAGACAACCTGTTCCTCTGGCGGATGCCGTCGCGGCGCATGGAAGCCGAGATCGTCCGCGATGCGATCCTGCACGTCACGGGCAAGCTCGACGGCCGCATGTTCGGCCCGGAGATCGATACCAAGCTTGGCCTGGAAGTCGGGCGCCGCAGCCTCTATTTCCGCTACACCGACAGCGACTATCTGAAGGTCATGGAGTTCTTCGACGCGCCCGGGGTGGACGACTGCTATCGCCGCCCGGAAAGCATCGTCCCGCAGCAGGCACTGACGCTGCTCAATAGTGAGCTGTCGCTGTTTCAGTCGCGGTTGCTGGCACGCCGATTGGGGCAAACGCACGGCGACGACTTGGCCAAGTACATTCAAGCGGCCTTCGAGCAGGTGCTGTCGCGCCCGGCGACCACAGCGGAACTCGACACTTGCCGACAGTTCGTCACCGAGCAGACCAAGTTCCTCGAAGCCAACAAAAGCCGGCTGACGGGCACGACCACGAATGCCGACGACGGGACCAAAGCCTCGGCCGACCCGGCGCTGCGGGCGCGGGAGAATTTTCTTCATTTGCTGTTGAATCATCATGACTTCGTGACGATTCGATAGATAGAAAGTCGGGTTTACGAGGAAATCGCCGTGTCGCCCGGATTGGCGGACAAGGTCGTCGAACAGATCGGGAAGGCCGGTTTGCCGATCAGCGGTTCGACGCCATTTGTTCCCCGACTGACCAAGAATCGACGGGGCGACTATGTGATTGTCAAGCAAGCGGTGTCAATTGGTCCCAAGAAGGGTAAGAAGGGATTCCTCGATAGCCAGGGACGAATCTGGCTTCGCGATCGTGCTCATGCCGACGTGCCAGACCACCGGGATGTGCAGCTGCGGGGCGGCGAAGAATACTTTAGAGTGGATATGAATGGCAATGAGCTTCGCTGAGTTGAGGAAACGGCCATGAATCGCCATCTTGAGAACGGAGACGCCGAGTTCGGACTGTTGGCGAATGGTTCATCTACTGGCTGGAGGGTGTCTGTTGATGAATCGCTCGATAGCGTCAACCACTGGTCGTTGGAGATCGACGGACCGCAATTCTACCTGGTGGTGCAATTGAAGGACTTGGCAAGCGTCGCTGCTACTCTAAACTTCTTGCGCAACCCAACGCCAACCGCTCCACCGGTAACGCTGGGAAAGTTTGGCTTCGCTTGGGCTTCGCTTGTTTGGGACGACGAACCACCGAACCGGTGTTTTGTCGTGATTCAGACAGGAAAATCTGCGCTGCGGCTTACACTGCAACCCGAAGATGTCGAAATGTTGAAGGAAGCCTTTCAACAAGTGGTTGCCGATCTCCCCGAAGACTTGATGAAGCCGAATAAGGAGTCGCCTCCATCCAAGCGAGCGCAATGATCGCGCCACTCGTTTCTAGCAAAAGGCTGTCTCATGGCATCCAAATACCGCGACCGATGTGCACTTTCCCGCCGCTCCTTCCTTGCCGACGCCGGCATGGGCCTGACCGGCCTGGCGCTGGGCAGTTTGCTCCAGCGCGACGGCATCGCGCGCGCCGCCGAGGTGGATCGCGGGCCGCACTTTCCCGCCAAGGCGAAGACCGTCATCTGGATCTTCCTGTGCGGCGGCGTGAGCCACTTAGAAAGTTTCGACCCCAAGCCGGTGCTGGAGAAGTACAGCGGCAAGAAGGTGTCGCAAACGCCGCATGCCGATGCCCTGGCGCCCGAGAAGAACCCCTTCGCGCTCAAGCTCGAACGCGGGGCGGAACAGTTGCCGTTGCTCGGCATGCAGACGGGCTTCCAGCGTTACGGCAAGTGCGGCATGGAGGTCAGTGACTTCTTTCCGCACATCGGCGGCTGCGCGGACGACATCGCCGTGGTGCGTTCCTTCTGGACCAGTTCTGTTTTCCATAGCGCCCAGTTGCAGTTCCATACCGGCCGCCAGCCGCGCGAAGTGGGACTGCCCACCATCGGTTCATGGGTCTGTTACGGCCTGGGCACACTGAACCAGAACCTGCCCGATTACGTCGTGCTGGGCACACCCACGGGTAGCTGCTGCGGCAGCGAGGGCGGCTTCGGCGCGGGCTACCTGGGACCGCGCTACGGTGGAGTGCGTCTCAATGTGGAAAGCAAGAACCCGCTGCCGTTCGTCGCGCCGGCCGATCCCAATCTGTTGCCCGAGGAACGCACGGCGCAGCTCGGTGCGCTCGGCAAGCTGAACGAACTGGCCGGCGTCGAGTATCCGGATGATCCGGCGCTTCGGGCGCGCATCCAGTCGTATGAACTGGCAGCGCGGATGCAGACCTCGGTGCCCGAGACGCTGGAACTGGCCAAGGAGAAGGACGAGATTAAGCGGCTCTATGGCATCGACCAGTCCGAAACCAAGTCCTTCGGCACCCTCTGCCTGGCGGCGCGCCGACTGGCGGAGCGCGGCGTCCGCTTTGTGCAGGTGTTTCACGGCACCGGCGATTTCGGCCCCTGGGATTCGCACGAGAAGCTGAAAGAAGGACACGGCCGATCAGCCCGGGCCGTCGATAAACCCATTGCGGGTTTGTTGCAGGATTTGAAGCAGCGCGGCCTGCTCAAAGACACACTGGTGGTGTGTGGCACCGAATTCGGCCGCACGCCGACGACCGGCGGCGCGGGCCGCGAGCATTCACCGTTCGGCTTCAGTTCCTGGCTGGCCGGCGGCGGCGTGCAGGGCGGCATCGTGCATGGCCAGACCGACGAACTCGGCTACCACGCCGTCGAGGACCGGCACTACATCACCGACATCCACGCCACCGTGCTGCATCAACTAGGCGTCGATTCGCGCCGCCTCGAAATCCCCGGCCGCAAACGGCTCGACATCGATCATGGCAAACCGATCAAGGCGATTCTGTGAAGTACCGCCGTTCGTAGTCCCGCCTTCAGGCGGTCAAGTGACTCGCCGCCTGGAGCCGGAACTATGAACACAGATCGTGGTATCGATGCACGGCATCAAACAGCTTCCCCGAAGCGCAACCCCGCTTCGGGATAAAACTCCTCGATGTACAGCAGCAAGCTGAAGATGAATGCAATCGCGCCGAACATCTCCAGACCTTCCTCGACCATGATGAGCAAGTTGTAGATGAGGTCGCGCGCGCCCCACACTTCCAGCCAGAGCAGATCGACGATTTCCATGCCCACCGCACCGCCCACGAACATCGCGCCCGACAGCGTGAACAGCTTGCGATACTTCGCGGGCAGTCGCCACAGGAACGGTAGGTAGAGCGCGCCTAGCACCACGACCAGCGCGCCGGACGGCAGCACCCAGGACAGCAGAATCAGAGGCTCGGAGGTTTGACCGAGCAGTTCGCCAACCGGGCGCGACAGCAGTTCGTGGAGGCTGACGGCCTCGTCGCAGGCCATGAACAGAAAGCCGAGGGCCAGGGTCAGCCAGGCCCAGCGCTCTCCCGCCTGCTCGCGCCACTGCAAGCGCGCGATGACGCCGAGCAGGAAGGCGGCCAGCAGCAGCAGCGTTGCCGAGTACATCGCGGGAATGCTGCGTTCCTGATCGAGATCGAATAACGGCACCAAGCCGTAGACGGTGTCGCGACCGGCAACGAACTTCATGAGTTGTCCGACCAGGTGGGCCAGCAGCAGCAAACCGGCGACGCCGCCCAGGAAAACGGCACAGCTTCGGGCCGTCAAGGTGATGTGGTGACCGCGGGCTGCCAGGGGCGAAGGGATGGAGGATAGGACGGACATGGGACGAATCAACTTCCTTTCCGATGGGTGCAGAGCGGTCGCGCGTTCCGGGAGAGCGACCGGGAAGGGCGGCGCGGCACGACGGCCGAACCGAGGCGGCGGAGATTGTAGTTTGTGTGAAGATCGCGGTCAACGTTGGGAAATCGGACCTGGCTCGTCTGCTTACCGGCCAGTGCGGCCTTTCCTGTCTTACCGCACCTGCTCGATTCCTGGCACTTCCCCGGAGGCTTTCACCCATGCAACGTACCCTGTTGACCGCGTCCCTGGCCGGTGGCGTGGCCGTGGCCGGTCTATTCGCCTATCAGGCACAATCCGCCAAGCCCGGCGATCCACCTGCCGCCGCCGAGCCCGCCAGCCGCGCGCCTGCGGCCCAGTTGCCGATCAATCAGGTGGTCCTGTTCTCCAGCGGCGTCGGCTACTTCCAGCGTCAGGGGGAAGTCGAGGGTAACAGCCGCATCGACCTTTCGTTCCCGGTGCAGGATATTAACGACCTGCTGAAGAGCATGGTCTTGCAAGACATGGGCAACGGCCACGTCAGCGCCGTGTCCTACGACAGCCAGGCACCCGTCGAGAAAACGCTGCGCAGCTTCGCCATCAACCTGACGGGCAATCCGACTTTCGGCGGCATTCTGAATCAGGCGCGCGGCGAAAAGGTCGAAGCGATCCTCCAGCAGTCCACCACGCAGCCGGGCACGCTCACCGGCGTCATCATGGGCGTAGAGCGCAAGCGCGAAGTCGTGGGTAAGGACATCGTCGAGAGCGAGTTCATCAATCTGTGGTGCGCCGAGGGTATGCGCAGCGTCAGGCTGAGCGACGTGCAGCGCGTGCGCTTCCTGAACCCCGTGATGGATAGCGAGGTCAAGAAGGCCCTCGAAACCCTGGCCCTGTCGCACGACACGCAGAAGAAGGCCGTCAGCCTGAGCTTCGCGGGCGAAGGCAAGCGCACCGTGAAGGTCGGCTACGTCGTCGAGAACCCGGTCTGGAAGACCAGCTATCGCCTGGTCATCAAGGAAAAGGGTAAGCCCTACCTGCAAGGCTGGGCCGTGGTCGAGAACACCCAGGACGAGGACTGGAACAACGTCCGCATGTCGCTGGTGAGCGGCCGACCGATCAGCTTCCAGATGGACCTTTATCAGCCGCTCAATGTCAGCCGGCCGGTGGTGGAACCGGAATTGTTCGCTTCGTTGCGTCCGCCGACTTACCAGGGCGCGATGGAGCAGAATCGGCAAGCCCAGCAAGTGCTGCAACAAATGAACAGCCTGATTCGCGATCAGAAAGCCACGCGGGCGCTGTCCGACATGGCCATGTCGGAATCGAAGGACGGCCAGTCCAAGGGCGGCGGAGAGGTCTATCGGGAACTGCGCGCCGAGCAGAAGATGCTGGAACGCGGCGTGTCCTCGGCTGCTGCGGCCACCGAACTGGGCGACTTCTTCCAGTACGCCATCGAGCAGCCGGTCAGCCTGGCGCGGCAGAAATCGGCCATGCTGCCCATCGTCACGCAAGAAATCGATGGGACCAAGGTCAGCATCTATAACCAGAACACGCACCCGAAGTTTCCGCTCCTGGGCCTGAAGTTCAAGAACACGACCGACCTGCACCTGATGCAAGGACCGATCACCGTCTTCGAGGGCGGCAGCTATGCCGGCGACGCCCGCATCCTCGACCTGCAACCCAAGGAAGAACGCCTCATCAGCTACGCCATCGACTTGGGTACCGAGGTCGAGACCATCGTGCCGAACGCGGCCGACCAGCTGATCGCGGTGAAGATCGACAAGGGCATCATCGAAGCGACCCACAAGGTTCGCGAGACCAAGGTCTACAATGCCAAGAACCGCTCGCCCAACGAGCGCACGCTGATTATCGAGCACCCATACCGGCCGCAGTTCAAGCTGATCGCGCCGGAGAAGTTCAGCGAGCGGGCGCGCGACGTCTACCGCTTCCAGGTCAAGGTCAAGCCCGGCGAGACGGCGAAGCAGGAAGTGATCGAGGAGCGCGAGGTCCAGCACCGCTTCGCGCTGAGCAACACCGACGACCAGACCATCCGCGTCTTCCTGAACAGCCAGGTCGCGAGCGCCAAGGTAAAGTCGGCCATCGAGAAGGCGGGCGAATTGAAGGGCAAGCTCGCGAACACGCAACTGGAACTGGCGCACACGGGCCGGCAGTTGAAGGACATCACGGACGACCAGACCCGGCTGCGGGCGAACCTCAAGGAGATGCCGCCGACGGCCGCCGCCTACAAGCGCTACCTCGACAAGTTCGACAAGCAGGAGACCGAGATCGAGCAACTGCGCGACAAGGTCAAGCAGCTGCAAGCCACCGAATTGCAGCAGCGCCGCGACTTGGATGGCTACCTGGGAAGTCTGACGATCGAGTAATCTTCGAGCTTGCTTTGTTCCACGGAGCCGGCCGTCGCGGAGCCCGCCGCGACGGCCGGCTTCCGTTACGCCTCGCCCGGGTTTCGTTTCGGGCGTCTCATTTGACGAGACTCATCCGGCAAGCAAGGGACGCGGGCCGGGACTCGAACCCGGCGCTTGGAACCGTAGGGGAATCCTCGGTTCTCGCCCCGTGAAGGGCGTGTTTACCCCTACACCACCGCGCCTTGATGGGATTATACGCTGGGCCACTACACCCGACCCGTCCGGACGGGATGCCCAGGTACTTTGCAATCGGCGTAACCCGGAGTAGCATAGAGGAGTTCAGGCACCGGCGTTGCGCCCCGCAACTCCCAGGCATGTACGACGGACCCACCCGTGACCAGGTACGATCAGTTCGAGCACGCTTCGCTGACGGACGTCGGCGTGCGCCGCAGTCATAACCAGGACTCCCTCACCGTGATCCTGGCGAAAGACGAGGAGAGCTGGCGCGACCAGGGGCACGTTTTCCAGGTGGCCGACGGCATGGGCGCGCACGCGGTCGGCGAGATGGCCAGCGAGATCGCCACGCGCATCATCGCCCACACCTTCCACAAGCTGGCGGCCGACGGCGTGGTACAGGCGCTGAAGAAAGCCTTCACCGAGGCCAATACCACCATCCACGACAAAGGCCAGCGCAACCCGGAATTCGCGGGTATGGGCACCACCAGCACCGCCCTGGTGCTGCGGCCGGACGGGGCCTGGATCGGGCACGTCGGCGATAGTCGGGCCTACCGCATTCGCGGCGCCGTGCTGCAACAACTCAGCTTCGACCACAGCCTGCACTGGGAGAAAGCCCGCCGCCGCAACATGCGGCCCGAAGACCTCCACGGCGTCCCCACGAACGTGATTATCCGCTCGCTCGGCCCGGAAGCGCAGGTTGAGGCGGACATCCAGGGGCCGCACCCGGTTCAGGAAGGCGACATTTTTTTGCTGTGCAGCGACGGCCTGAGCGGCCCGCTCTCGGATCGAGAGATCGGCGCGGTCAGCAGCGTGTTGCCGCCCAAGGAAGCCTGCCAGTTCCTGGTCGATCTGGCCAACCTGCGCGGCGGGCCGGACAACATCACCGTCATCATTGTCCGCATCAGCGGCGGCGGCAAAGGCAAGGGCAAGGCGGCGGTGACCAAGAAAAGACTGCCGTGGTACCAGCGGGTGCCCTGGCCGCTCTGGATCCTGCTGGTCGGCTTACTGCTCGCGGGCGCGGCCTTCGGCCTGATCTTCCACGGGATGAAGGGAGCGGGCGGCTTCGCCTTCACATCCGCCCTGGTGGCCATCATTATCGGTTTGGTCGGGTTGGTGATCTACCACAAGCAGCACCAGGGCGAGGCCGACCCGGAACCGGAGTACCAGCCACGCACCAAGGTCTACCGCGAGGCCCCGTGCAAGATCGATGACGACCTCGTGGCCAAGCTGGCCAAGGCCGAGGAAACACTGGCCCAGCGGGCGCGCGACGCGAACTGGGAAGTGGACTGGAAGACGCAGCAAAAGCACCACGCGCTGTCCGAGAAGTCGCGCGGGCAGGGTGATTTCAATGTCGCCTTCCGCGAATTGTGCCGGGCTATGCGCCCCTTGACCGAGGCCCTGCGCAAGACCCGCCACAAGGAAGAGGCGTTCAATCCCCACTGGGACAAGACGGAGAATTGAGCGGGGCGAGCGGCGGGCATCAGCCCGCTGTTTGTGCAAGAAAACAGCGGGCTGACGCCCGCCGCTCGCCAATCTCCCGCTGGCTCCGCCACTCTGCCACGCGGCAAACTGGCGGACCTGGACGAAGGCAGGTCACTTCGCCGCCGGCAGTTCCCAGTGCTCGTTGAAGAAGCCTGCCGTCACGATGCCGCCGGGGCTGCGCGAACTCATCGGGACGTTCACATCCACCACTGTGAAATCGGGCAACTTTGGCACTTGCCGGGCGTTGTTCAGGTAGTCGTACTCGCGGTAGGTGAAGCCGCTGTTCAGCACCACGTAGCGCTTCGGATTGAGCGGATTCGGGTAGATCAAGACCGGCACATGGTGGGCCGGATCGTACTCCTTGCCGCCCACGGACACGACCTTGCCGCTCCAGCGGATGGGCAGCTTGTCGGCGATCTTCGCCAGCACCCGATTGCTCGACGGATCGCCCCACAGCACCAGGTTGTGGGCGGCGATGTCCGCTTCGCTGACCTCGGCATCGTCCTTGACGCGGGCGTCGCCCCGGAACTGCTGCCGCCAGTGGTCGAGGGCGTGCTTGCTCTCGGCCTCCACCCACTTGCCGACTTTGTCATTCACCGCCTGCCCCGTCGGCCGAACCATCAAAAAGCTGTCCATGAAGGCGTCGTCGATCGGGCCTTGCAGTCCGGGCCGCTTGCGCAGCGTGCCGTCGTCGGCCTTTTCGACCATTTGCCAGCGGTCGCCCTGCTTGCGGAAGTGCGCGGTCCAGGAACGGTCGGACTGTACCGGGGCGGCATCCAGCACTTGCCCGTCCAGCGAGACCTTGACCTTCTTGGTCACCCAGTCGCGTGGCGTGCGGCCGGCGGGCAGCGCGAACGTCAGCGCCGAGACGTTCTTCGTGTCGGCAATCACCAGTTCGTCGCCCAGGAAGAATAGTTCGGCATTCACCCGCGCCCGTTCCCAGTGCTCTTCCAGGCCGTCGATGCTCAGCCAGGCCAGCTGATGGTAGCGCAGGGTCCAGGTAGTGAACTTGATCTCGAAGGGTGTTTGCTGCCGGCCATACTCGACGATGCTGTCGATCCGGCGGTTGATTTCGCGCTTGGCGTCCGGGTGGTACGAATGCCCGGTCTTGGGGCCGATGATGTGCGTCAACTCGATGCCCTCGGCCTTCAGCGCCCGGGCCATCGCATCCGCCGCCTGCTTCTGCTTGTCGATCTCGCCGCTGTAAGCGACCGTAGGGCAGTTGACCAGGTTCAGGGCGTAGTCAGTACAGTCGTACCAGTGCCAGAGCTTCTTTTCGTACCAGGTTGGCTGCACCTTCTCGTTCTGGAAGAAGTTCAGGAACTCCGCGGTCTCGGAAAAGCCCGCACCCGGCGCCGCCGCCGCCCAGAGGCCCGGATAGTGGACGGCGAACTGCCAGCACGCGGCCCCGCCCATCGAGAAACCACGCACGCTGATCCGGTCGTCGTCGATCGGGTAGTGCTTTTTGACGTGCTCCAGGGCTTCCAACAGGTCGATCTCGCCCGCGAACTTGTTGGCGTTGCAGTAGCGGCCGTAGGGATGCAGCACGAAGGCGTTGGCAGGCACGAACTCGCCCGGCGATGCCTGCCGGCCGTTGATGAAGTTGACCTCGCTGAGCGTTTCGCCGCGCCCGTGGAACCAGCAGTCGAGCCGGAACTGGTGGGGCGTCGGCGGTCGGAAGGAAGCGGGCACCACCAGGCCATACGGCTGGACCGAGCCGTCGATCTTCGACAGGTAACCGCGCACCACGGGGCCGGTGGCCGTGGTCCACGGGGCCTGGCCTTCGCGCAGGGACTTCGCCCGATCCAGGCCGGTCTTGAGCAGGTTCTGGGCGATGGGGATTTCCTTGGCGTTATGGAATTCCTGGTACTTCAAGGCATACAGAACGGCCTTGTGATAGATCTGGACATCGGGCAGCAATTCAAGCAGCGCGGCCTTGCCCTTGAGCGAAGTCCGCAGCCCTTCAATTTCCTTCGCCAGCTGGTCGAGGCCGGCTTGCAGGGCAGCGCGGTCGTCGTCGTTGACGGCGATGCCCACGGGCGGGATGCGCCGCACCTTGTCGGGCAGATTGTCGCCAGGGCCGTCGGCGCGGACGCCAACGACGGCGATGAAGAGGGAACATAGCAACAGGTTGCGAACGGTCATCGGCAGGCCCTCCCAGATGCGAAGCGCGGTCCTGGGGGACATGCTAAGGCCGGGAAGCGCGGCGGGCAACCGTTTCAGGCGTTCATATCGATCCAGCGCTCGAGCGAGCCGGCTTCGGGACGCAGTTTGGAGCGGTGATCCGCCTCGGCGCGGGCCGTTTCGGCGGGAGCCTGCGGGTTGCGCCGCTCCTGGGGCCGGTAGCCAGCCATAATCTCACGAGTCAAGGGACGGGTTGTGGTGATCGTCGGCGACATGGGGTATCCTTTGGTTCTTGCGCCGCGGGCGGCTGGTCTTGGGGAGAAAAAGACGTTGGCCCCGGCGGCCTGGGTGCTATCGCAAGGGGGAATTCGCCGGGGACCAACGTCGTCAGCACGACGATTGTACGCAGCGGACAAGTGTCCTTGCGGAAACTTGACTACTGTACACTGAAAGAAACTTGATGGCCGGCGCGAAACCTTGCCGGTTGCAGTAACTGGAGAAGCACA
>JAEUIF010001116.1 GCA_016795185.1 Planctomycetia bacterium
TTTCCTCCAACCGGGGCAGCATGGTGTCTTCCTGCTTACCGGCCGGCGGCAGCACGCGGCGGTAGCCGTCGAATTTCAGCGTTTTGCCCTGGGACTTGAACAGGCCCTCGCTCGCCGTCACGTCGATGTTCGTGACCGCGAAGGTGGCCGGCGTCATCTGGCTGGCCACAAAGCGGTTGTAGATCAGCGAGTACAGCCGGAACTCGTCGCGCGGCAGAAACTTTTCGACCCGTTCCGGGGTGTAGGCCAGATCGGTGGGGCGAATCGCCTCGTGGGCTTCCTGGGCGCTCTTGCCGGAGGCGTAGACGTTGGCCTTGTCCGGCAGGTAGTCCTTGCCGTACTGCTTGCCGATCAGGTCGCGCACTGCCTTCAGGGCGTCGTTGGAAATACGCGTGCTGTCGGTACGCATATAAGTAATGAGGGCGACTGAGCCTTCGCTGCCCAGTTCGACGCCTTCGTAAAGTCGCTGGGCCAGCATCATGGTCTGCCGGGCCGACAGACGCAGTCGAATGCTCGCTTGCTGCTGCAAGGTGCTGGTGATGAACGGCGGCGCGGGCTTCTCTTGCCGGTCCTTCTGCTCGACCTTGGAGACGACGTAAGCGGCCCCTTGCAAGGCGTCCACGATCTTCTGGGTCGCCTCGGCATTGTCGGACGCGAACTTCTTGCCTGCCCATTCGGCCAGTTCCGCGAGAAACGCGCCTTCGGGAATCTCCGGTTGCTCCGGTGCTGCTTCGCCGTTTTCGTCGGTGGCACCCTCGGCCGCTGGCGGTTTCGCTCGCACCGCCTTTGCCTTGGTGAGTGCGGTCGCCGCGCCCGCCGGGGCCTTGCCCTTTTTCTTCTTCCCCTTGTCCTTGACGACCGTGCCTTCGGGAGCCAGCAGCGCGGAGATCTTCCAGTATTCCTCGGACTTGAAGTTCTGGATCTCGCGTTCGCGATCGACGATCAGCCGCACGGCGACGGACTGCACCCGGCCGGCGCTCAGGCCGCGGGCGACCTTCTGCCCCAGTAACGGGCTGAGCTTGTAGCCCACGACGCGATCCAGGAAACGCCGGGCTTCCTGGGCCGCCACGCGATCCAGGTCGATCTGCCCCGGTTCCTTGAACGCATCGGCGACGGCCTTCTTGGTGATTTCGTTGAAGGTCACGCGGCGGATGCGGTCGTCGTCCAGGCCGAGCGCTTCCTTGAGGTGCCAGGCGATGGCCTCGCCCTCGCGGTCGGGGTCGGGCGCCAGGAAGACCGTCAGCGAGCGGTCGGCGGCCTTCTTCAGTTCAGTGATGACATCCTTGGCGGTGCGGCGCCGGCCCTTGCCTTCGCCCTTGCCGTCGGCGGAGTCCGGCACGACGTACCGCGCCTGCCAGCCGCCGTCGATGTTGATGCCGACCACGGCCTCGCCCTTGCTCTTGCGGCCGCTGGGCAGGTCGCGGACGTGGCCGTAGCTGGCCAGCACCTCGAAGTCGTCCCCGAGGTACTTGTTGATCGTCTTCGCCTTGGCCGGCGATTCGACGATCACCAGATTTTTCTTCTTCCGTGCGGCAGCCACTGGCATGTCCTCTGATTCGTGACCGTGGAGCGTCGCTTGCCGATGTTGGTGTTGTGTCGAGCCGCAGAACCGCTAAAATCGCTATTTTGGGTCGGGTACGCCCTTCACCCATACTACACTAATTCGCGCACTGTCAAGCCCCGCGACGGCGGCTAAGGTTTGAGCGTCGTCGTAAATTGAGGAGCTGCAATGGCTTTCAATCCGTTTCACAAGTTCCGGAAACACCAGAAGGTCATTTTCGCCTGCATCACGATCATGGTGATGGTCGTCTTCGTCGGCTCGGCTGGCATGAGCGGCGGCGGCGACCCATTCCACTGGTTGCAGGGCCTGTTGCTTAGCGGACGCGCCCAAGGCGGCGAGGTCGCGACCATCGACGGCAAGAAGGTGACCTACGTCGAACTCCAGGAGCTGCGCCGGCAGCGTCAGCTTGCCAATGCCTTCATGACGGCATCCACCAACTACGCGATGAATAACATCATCCAGGAGTTGCGTCCGCCGACCGGCAGCCAGCCCGATTTCCGTCAGCAGTTCGAGTTTGAAACCAAGGTCCGCAACAATCGCGAAATCCAGCGCTTGCAGTCGCGCATGGGCGTTGACCCGCGCACCGGTCAGCCCGACCCGAAGCGACCCTACTTCGGCGGCTCCCTCGACGGCGACGGGCTGCTGGAGTTCATGGTCTGGCAGAAGCAGGCCGACAAGCTCGGCATCGACATCGACCCCGACGATCTGGAAAGGGAAATCAAACGCCTGACCGAAAAGCGGGTGGAGCGGCGCGCGGACTTCCTGGCCATCGAGGCTTACCTGCGGCAAGAGTTCGGTCGCTATACTCACGAAACGCTGCGGGAAGCGCTGCGTCAGGAGTTTCGCGTTCAGCTCGCGCAGGTCGCCATGCTGGGTCAGAGCGGCAACAACACGACCCGCGTGCCCGATCCGGCCACGCCCCAGGACTTTTGGGACTGGTACAAGGACAAGCGCACCGAGATCATGGTCGATCTGCTGCCGGTGAAGGTCGAGGACTTCCTCTCGCAGGTCAAGGAACAGCCTACGGCGAAGGAGTTGGAGGAACTCTACAAGAAGGGCAAGGACCGCGAGTTCTTCCCCGAAGCCAAGGATCCTGCCTTCAAGCAGCCCCGGCGCGTGGGCATCGAGTGGGTGTCCGCGAAATCCGACTCACCGGCCTACAAGCAGGCGGCCCAGGACCTCCGCAAGTTGGTCCAGGAAGTGCAACAAATCGGCGCGGTCCTGCCTGGTTCACCGTTCGCGGGCATAACGTCCGCGGCCAACGTGGCCTTTCCGCCCACCTTCGATTACCTGCTGCACGAGGAATACGAACGGTCCAAGGGACCGAGCTATCGGCTGGCGTCGTACACGCGGCCCTGGTCGTTTCTGCCGCCGTACCCGATGCACGAGCAGAACTTCCACAATCCGTTGAACATCGCGGCAGCGGTCGGCCAGGCGGGCGGCGAAGTGGCTGGCCTGGGCGCGCTGGGGACTTACCTCGGCGGCGCGACCTATCGCGACGAATTCGACCGCATCGCGCGGGGCAGCACCTGGCTGCTCAGCGGCGAAAGCTCACCGCTGACGGCGCTGGCCATGGGCGCTTACCTCTATCCCAAGCAGGAGTACCAGCCGCTGGAATCCGTCAAGGAACAAGTCGAGCAGAGCCTCGATTCCCGGCTACGGGAAAACTTGATGTTCACCAACCTGCGCACGCTGGTCACGGAGGTCGATAAGCTCGCCAAGGCCGGCGGCGACAAGAAGCAGGAGAAAATCACGGAGTATCTCGCGCAGGCGGTCAAGCAGTACCACCTGGAAACCGGCAAGAGCTCCGAGCCGCGCGACCGCTACAAGAACAAGATCGCCGACGATCCGGGCCTGAAGCCCTTGATGGATGCCTACCTGAAGCCGCCGTCGCGCGACCCGGAAGGTAATCGCTACGCCGAGATGTTCTTCTCGGAACGCAAGCCCTACGAGCCGGAACCGCTCCAGCGCGATGCCCTGGACCTGAAGACTTCCCAGGAAGCCATCATCTTTTGGAAAACCGAAGACCTGCCGCCCAAGGTGGTGCCGTTCGACAACCCCGAGGTCCGCAAGGAAGTGGAGGCGTACTGGAAGTTCAACAAGGCCCGCGAACTGGCCAAGAAGGAAGCCGAGCAACTGGCGATCAAGGCTCGCGAGCAGAAGGGCGACGACCGCAAGCTGGAGGACTTCGCCGCCCAGTTGAAGAAGCCGCTCATCAAGCTGGCGCCGATCTCGCGCCTGATGCGGAAGCCGTCGCAGCGCCCGGACATCGCCAACACGTACCGGCCGCCGATCGTGTCGAGCCCGCTGCTGCGCCTCAATCCCTTCATGGGCGAGATGACCCCGGACATTCCGGACACGAAGGTGCCCAACGCGGGCTTCGACTTCCCGACGGAACTGCTCAAGCTCCAGGACAAGGAGAAGGGCGATACGCTGGTGGTGGCTGACGCGCCGGTGGGCACGTACTATGTCGCCGTGCTGGTGAACAAGCAAGCGCCGCCGCTGGACGACTTCTTCAAGACCTACCGCCAGTCCTCGACGGCGGCCATCAGCAAGGATCCGCTGCTGATGAACTACGAGCGCGAGCGCCAGG
>JAEUIF010001121.1 GCA_016795185.1 Planctomycetia bacterium
CGGGCCGCCCTGCCCGCGCCCCCCCCTCCGGGCCACCCCCCCCCCGGCCGCCCCCGCCCCCCGCCGCCGCCCCCCGCCCCTGGGCTGTGGAGTGTAACCGCTTCGCGGTAATGAACGTTGGACGCACCCTACCAAGCTCAACCCGCGCGCGCCCCCGCACTGCCGCCACACCGTCGGCCCTTCCAACACCAACCTGTCCCATCCATCAATCGTCCTCATGGAGCCTTCGGGATGGTGATGGCGTCGAGCAACACCGGCGCACCCAGTTTGCCCAGGGTGCCGGTGGTGCCGGCGTCCTTGGCCGCGCGCTGCACATCTTCCAGGGACACCAGTTGCAGGGAAAAATCCTCGGGAATCTTGCCGTCCGGCCAGCAGAAGATGCCGGTGTACTTCGACGCTTCGCTATAGAGACGATGCTCCTCGTAGGGCGTTTCGACCTTGCCGAGCCGCGCCAGGAACGGTTTGCCGGCCGGGTAGCGCAGCCGCACGACCAGGCAGGCGCGCTCGTCGCGCGCATCCGATGGCGACAGCGGGAACGGCCGTTTCTCGACGCGCACGCTTTCCACCTGTACCGTATCCTCGCCGACCTGCACGGGCAGGTTCAGCCAGTCCTGGCCCAGCGGTTTCTGCGGATCGCGGGCCAGTTCGCGGGCCACCGGCGGCGCAGCGCGGTCGCCCAGCCACCAGGCTTGCAGCTGCGGGGTCGCGCCCGAGGGCCAGCGGCCGGTGGCCAGTTGCCAGGCCGGCGCGGGGTAGCGTTCCAGGTTGTGCCAGCGCAGCCAGAAAGGCTGTTTCGCCTGGCCGGGCAGCAGGTCAAACCAGACGAACGACGGCCGGTACTGGAGCAGCGTGCCGCGTTCCGTCGGCTGCACCGCCAGGCTTTCCAGGGTGGTCATCATTTCCAGGCCGGCGGCGGGCGTCTCGCGGTTCTGGTGTGCGGCGAGCAGCCAGCCGCCCGCTTCGAGCCGGTCGCGCGTCGGGTGGACCTTGCCGATCAACGTGCGCTCGAAGGCGATCTTGTCCTTCCGGCGCAGCAGCGAGACCTGGATGAAATCGTCCGGCCGCACTTCCACGTCTTGCTTGAACGTCTGCAAGCGCAGCGTGTACAGCGACGGTTTGAGGTTCGTGAACCAGCTGGGGAAGCGGTCCAGCGGCGAACCCTCGCCGACCGGCTTGCCGTCCGCGTGCTCCAGCCGGCAGCGGTACTGCTGCTGCACGGCGTCGAGGATCTTCGCGGCCAGGTTGTCGGTGCTGCTGGCGGCGTTGAACTCGTAAAACTTGCCGGGCACCGGCAGCTTGAGGATCGCGCCGAACTGTTGCCGGGCGCTGGCCACATCCTTCTTGTTGTCGGCGAAGAACACGAGGTTGAGCTGCAAGCCCGGCTCGGTCGGGCTCTGCTGGAGGTAGTCCTTCAACTCGCGTTGCAGGAAGTCGCCGGGCAGGTCGCGCGCGCCCTTCTGGTAGAACGCATAGCTGTTGTCGTCGCCGTCGGTTAGCGCGAGCAGGGTCTTGAAGCCCTTGGCGCTTTCCGGGAAGTCCCGCGCGATCGCGGCCAGGTCGGTGCGCGCCGCCATCGCGATGGTATGGGCCACCGGGGAACCGACGTCGCCCTTCGGGTCGGGCGTTTCCTTCTCGATCAGCGCCTTGACTTCGTCCAATTGGCGAGCGGCCCAGGGCTGCGGCTTCCAGACCTGCTTCATCCACGGCTGCGAGCCGATGGGAAAACCCGCCGTCGGCGTGGTGCCGAAGTCCCAGATGCTGACCACCAGGCCGTCGGGCAGCGACTGCAACACTTCTTCGAGGGCTTTACGGGACTCCTTGAGGCGCGTCGAGTTACCGAGCTTGCTGGTCATGCTGATCGACTGGTCGAGCACCAAAATGAGCACGCCGTTATTCTTGGCGAACAGCGGATTGTTCGGGTCGGATTGCAGGGCGATGCCGCCCACCGGCCGGCGCGGGAAGGCGACGGCGGTGCGATGCGGCACGCGGTGCAGAGCGACATCAATGGGGCGGTTGATCTCCTGACCGCGAAACACGCCCTTGAGAATGACCTTCGCCGGTTCGCGCGTCGGCACTTCCGGGGGTTTGGCTTCGTCGCGCACCAGCCAGCGGTCCACCGCGGCGATGGGGAACGGTGTGGAGCGCTGCGGCGGTTCGTCGCCCAGCGCGTTGGCCACGAAGCGATCGTTCGGCTTACCTTGCGCCAGGCCCAGCGGCGGGTCATCCGCGCTGCCGCCCTCGACGGCCCGCCATAGCACCGGGTAGCCGGGCAGGACCTCGGCCGCGTGTTCCAGGACATACGGAAAATCCAGGCTCTGCTCGCTGGTCCAGTGGACCAGTTCGGGACTCGTGACCCTCAGCGGTTCAGCCTTGATGAGCGCCCGCACCTGGTTGACCGCTGCCAGGTTCGGGGCCTTGGTCCGCTGGCTGGCGTCGCGCGTGCCGCCGCCGGCCAGGGTCTCCGCATCCTCGACGCACTTGCGCATCGCGGCGGCGTAGTAAGGCTCGCTCCCCTTGTCGGCGTACCAGTGGTCGCGGTAGGAACGGCGGGCGTATTCGAGCAGCAGGTTGTGCAACCGCAGACGGCGCAGGGCGGCCACCGGATCGGCGGCAGCGATGCGCAGCGCGCCTTCGGCATCGGTCTGGCGGGCCAGGCGATCAGCGGTGGTCAGTTCGCGCAGCCCTGGTCCGGTGCCGGCAGCGCCCTGGGCCAGCAGCGCGGTGATCTTGCCCGGAATCTCGACCCAGGCGCGGCCGACCTGCTCGCCGGCTGCCCCGGCGGAAATCCACCACTCACCGCCGGGACTGTCGAGCAGTGCCTTCAGTTGATTGAACGACGGGACGGAATCCTCGCCGAGCACCGCCAGCGCCATGCGGCCTTGCCGGATGTAACTGGCCCGTGCGTCGGCTTCCGGCACGCTTTCGAGGGTCTGCGCGCCCTTGCGGTTGAGGTCGTCGGAGATGCGCCGCGAGACGGTCAGCAGCTTCAGGCGCGTCGCCGGGCGGACCAGCGGCGGCACGCTCAGCGCCGCATCGTGCATGTGGTAATTGTCCTGGGTGGCGTCGTCGCCCAGGCGCTCGCAGTATTGCCGATACAGCGTTTCAATCTGGCGGAACTCGGCTTGCGGGCCGTCCTGACCGAGCCAGGATTCCAGTTGCTTCAACTGCTCGCCCCGGCTCTTCGTCTCGGCCGGCTGTTCGAGCAACTTCGCCAGCTGGTGCGCGGACTTCCCGAAGCGTTCGAGCAACTTCAGGTCCGTTTCATCGCCCTCGCGGCCCTGCTGGCCTGGCGGCACTGGACGGTTCGCCAGCCAGTGGGCGTAGTAAGGCAAGTCGGCCAGCGCTTGGTCGCGCGCTGCTAACGCATCGCGGACGATGCGGGAATCGCGGCCGGCTGCGTCGTAGAGCTGGCGGGCCTCCTTCAGGTGCTTCTCGGACGGACCCCACCAGTCGGGCGGCGCGAAGAGCAGGTCTTCGCCGCGCCGGCGCGGCCGGTCGGCGGCCTCAACCTGGTCCTTGATCCACGGATAGAGATGCTCGCAGTACGGATGGCGGGCCGCGCCAGGCCGTTCGCGGTCGCCCCAGCTGCCCAGGGCGGTTTCCTCGGCGAGCCGGCGGACCGCCAACGCTTCCTGTACCAGTTTCGCCGACGGTAGTTGTTCGCCGCTCGGCAGCATCCGCTGCGTGACGTGATGATACATGTACAGGAACTGCGCCTCGGCGGGCCGGGGCGCGCCGCCGATCTGCCGGCACAGCGTTTCCAGGCGGTCGGGGGACAGGCTCTGCGGGTTTTCCACTAGCTGATCGAACAACAGCGTGTAGAACTCGACACGCAGCAAGTCGCTCGTGCCGCCCTGCTTCACGGCCCATTCCTGCGCCTTGGCCCAGACCTTCTGGCGTTCGCCGTCGTCCTTGGCGTTCAGCACCTGGGCGAAGAACGGCTTCACATCGGCGCGCGACCAGTTGGGCGTCAGGCCCAGGGCGCGGGGCATCGGCAACGCCAGGGCAGCGCTGCCGAGGTTCATGGCATGCAGCTGGCGGATGTCGCGTTCCACGTCGCCGAGCTTGCGGAACAGGCTGCCCGCCTTGCCGCGCGGGTCGCCGAGGCGCACGACCTGTTCGCAGCGCAGCAGCAGCGCGCGGTATTCGCGCCAGCGATGCGGACTGTAGACGGCGGGCGATGGCGTTAGCCCCGCCAGTTGCTCGGCGCGTTCGTAGGCGGCCTTCAGTTCGGCCGGCGGCTGGAACTCGCCCGACGGGGTCGGTGCCGGCGCGCCGCCTTCGAGGACGCCGGTCAGTTCCATCGCCGCGGCGCGGCGCGGGCCGTCCTCGCGCGGCAGCAGGACCGGCGTCTGCTTGCGGTGGCGGTTCGACTTGGCCCACTGGCCGACGTGCTTCTGGACGTAGTGGAACAGGTCCGAGGCGGCGACACGATGCGCGTCGGAAGCCGCGCTACCGCGCAGGCCCTCGACGACGTAATGCCCGAAGACCGATTCGCCCCACTCCTCGCACACCCAGGAGCGCTCATCCACGCTGCTGGCGCTGATAACGACCAGATTGGGCACTTCCGCGATGGCGGCGTCCGCTTTTTCCAGTTCGCGCGCGAAGTCGTTGTGCAGCATGCCGGCCGACCAGTCGGCGGACACTTGGGTGGCGTCGAGGATCAGCAACTTGTGCTTGTCGGCCGGCAACTGCTTGAGCCGGTCCAGCACGGTGCGCAGTCGGAGGCGATTCCGCCGCGCCTCGCCGCCAGGAGCATCGATGAGGAAGTATGCGCCGTCGCGATCCGTTCCACCGTGCAGCGCCAGGTAGACGACCACGACCTTCTCGCCTCGGCTGGCCAGTTGCGGTCCCCATTCATCGGGGTTGGTAAGTTCCTGGGGGTCCTGGGCCAGTTCGGGCAGTTGCCAGCCACCGGCGGCCGCGCCGTCCTTCACCCAGCGGGCGATGCGGTCGAGGCTGTGCCAGCCGGCGACGTTTTGCTCGACCGCCAGGTTTTCCTCGGCGGGAGCGCCGATCAAGACCAGGCTGGCGGGGTGCAGCGGGCGCAGCAGCCAGATGAGCCAGACCAGGATGCCGAGCAGCGACAGACCGCAGCCGATGCCGACGCCAACCTTGACCTGCTTGGATTTCCAGCGCGATGCGCCATCCCCGGATTCCGTGCTACGCCAGCCACGCCCCGCCTGTTCGCCGCTCTCGGCCTTCGCCGTCGCCGCCGGCCGCTTGCTCGTGGCGGGAGTATCGTCATTGAGCCAGGCCGGCTTCCGTCGCGAAGGTTGGTCGCTGGGCATGGCAGGAATCTCCGCGGAGAAGAAACAAACAGGTGCGCGGCACGTGCAACGCACCCATTTTACGCGGAGCGGAAAATTTGGAAAAGACGGAAAGGTTTGCGCCGCCTGCCCGGTAAGCGCCAATTCCCAAACTATTTAGATCGACGGCGCAGCGCCGGCGCATTCCACGGCTTTGTAGACGGTCTTCCGGCAGCGGAAGCCGAGGCGGCGGTAGAGGTGGATGGCGGCGTCGTTTTGTGCCGTCACTTCGAGGTAGGCGCGGCCCAGGCCGTGCAGGCGAAAACCTTCCAGGGCTTGACGGAGCAGGATAGTGCCCAGACCGTGGCCGCGATAAGCGGGCGTGATGCCCAGGTTCTGGATGGCGCCCATGCGCAGGGTGCGGTCGTGGACGCCCTGCACCGTCCCGCAGTAGCCGTCCGGGCAGGCCAGCAGCCAGGTGGCATCGGCCAGGAAGCCGGGCTTGCGGCGAATGGCGGTCATCAGCCGGGAGCAGCCCGCGCGCGTGGACAGATTGGGAAAAACGGTGCCGTCGATCTCGTCCTGGAAGCAGCAGAACTTCACCTCGGCATGCAGCTCCAGCAACGATTCATCCCAGCCCACGAAGCTGAAGCCAGCCGGCAGCGCGGGCACCGGCGGCAGGTCCGCCAGGTCGATCTCCATCTTGAAACGTTTGAAATAGGAAATCTTCATGGCCGGCACGACCAGGCCCAGGAACTCTTGCCGATGCTGTCGATTGTAGAGCGGGCGGCGCGGCAATGCACTGGGAATTCGGCCGGGAGTGGCGGCGACGGCGGGCAAACTGGCAAGAGATGCGGATTAGAGTAGCCCGCCGCGGAGCGGCGGGCTACTTGGCGCGAGAACCTTGCGTTCAGTTACTCTTCTCCGGTTCCACCAGCCGGCCAGCGAACAGGATACTGCCGGAGCGGTTATCGCGGATCACGAAGAAGAACGGGTGGTCTGCCCGGAATTCCGGCGGCGGCTGCACGAGCGGCGCGCTGGTCGGCGCGATGAGCACGGCGGTCGCCGCTGCCGCCTCGGTGCCTTCCTCGTTGACGTCCACGAACGCCTTGTGAATCGCCGCCGTGATGTACAGCTGCTCGGCGTTGGTGATGCCGCTCAGGTTGGACCGGCCCTTGTCGAAGACGTCCGACATTCCCAGGGCTTGCAGCACGTTGTTGAGCTTGAACTCGGCCGTCATCTTGAAGCGCGGCAGGAACACGCGGACCTCCCGCTGGCGCATTTGACCTTGCCAGGTTTGCAACTTCTCGGCGGACAGGGTCTGCTCGAATTCAGCCAGCCCGTCCACCTTCTTCGGCAGGAAGACGAGCATGGACAGTTCCTTGTTGGCGTAGGGCAACTCGAGCGCCTGGAAGCTGCCACCGTCCAGGTACTTGTAGTCCCCGTTGCGCCGCATCAGCGGGACCGGCACCTTGGCGCTACTGGTCAGGAAGGGCTGGTCCTGGGTGAGCTTCTTGTCGAACTTGTCTGCCCAGTCACCCTTGAAGTAGATGGCATTGGTCAGCACCAGCCGGGTGTCCGCGTCGAGCACGTTGGGCTTGAGCAGTTCCTTGATCTTGTCCTGCGTCTGCTTCTCGACCCAGGTGTTGATGGTCTGGCGGGCCTCCTCGGTTTTGCGGAACTCCAACCCCGTCGGCTTGCCGCCGTAGTAGGTTTCGTTGACCTTCAGGAAGTCGTCGTGGAACGGATAGTTGACCTGGCACCAGAGGGCGTTGGCCACGGACAGCTGATAGCCCTTGCCGGCCTTGGTGTCGCGGAGCAGCGCGCCGAAGGCCGGGTGCAGCCGGGTCTGCTCGACCGGGAAGCGCAAGGTCTTTTCCATCTGGGTCAGCGAATCCTTGCGGGCGCCGGCCGAGGTCATGCCGAGCGCCGTCGAGATGCTGTAGGGCGACAGGAAGAGGTTGCCCTTCTCCTGTCGGAGCCTGCCGTAGAGGTCGAAGGCGAACTGGTTGTTGCCTTGCACCAGCGCGGCCCTGTCGGCCTTCACCTGGGCCGAGTCCAGCGAGACGTTCTGGAAGACCTTGCCCGGGTCGGCCGCCTGGCTGGTGGGCCAGAGCAGGTGCGTGCCGCCGCCCAGCAGAGCGAAGGCCA
>JAEUIF010001137.1 GCA_016795185.1 Planctomycetia bacterium
ATGGCACCCAAACGTCTGTTGGAGCAAAATGTCTCAGGCACCGACACTAATGGTTGTGGATGAACTCGGCACTGTTGAGCAGCGCCCAGAGCACGTCGCCGAAAGCCCGTTCGCGGTTGTCACCGGCATCGGCGATAAAGCGAACCAAGCGGTCCCGTTCCGCGGCGCGCGGCGGACGGCCCAGCGCCGCCAGGAACAGCGTTTCAATTTTGGCTTCGGTATCGAGGAACGGACTGGCCAGCACCGCGCCGAGCGTGTGGTCGCCGCCGGGGCGCGTGGCCGCCGTCAGCAGTTCACCGTTCATCAGCGCCAGGGCCTGCGGAATCGAACCCTGCCCTTCCAGCCGGCGGTCCACGCGCGGGAAGCGTGCGAGCAACCGGGCGCGCTGCCGGGCCAGGTCAGCCGGTCGATAGCCAGTCGCTTCGATGATGCTGTCAAAAACTTCGGCCGGCCGCAGCGCCTTGACGTTCATTCGGCTGAAAAACCGGGCATCGCTCGGCGGCGGCGTGCGGCTTTCGACGCTGGTCAATTGATAGGCATCCGAGAGCATGAGCGCGCGGATCAGAAACTTGAGGTCGTAGCGCGCCTGCTCAAACGCCGTCGCCAGTTCCGCCAGCAATTCCGGATGGCTGGGTTCGTTCTCCGTTGTCATGTCATCCACGGGATCGACGATGCCGATGCCGAAGAAGTGCTCCCAGAGCCGATTGACGGCGGCGCGGGCGAAGAACGGATTGCGCGGCGCAGTCATCCAGTCAGCCAGCGCGGCGCGCGGATCGATACTGGCAGCAGGCAAAGCGCTGCCATCGAGAAATCGTGCCGCGACCTTCTGCTCGGTGCCCGGAATCATCAGTTCGCGGCGCACTTCCGGCGCGTTGAGTCCGGCAAAGAGCGCCGCCTGGCTCCAGAAATGTTCGCGCGTCCACTTGGCGTGGGGGTGGTTATGGCACTGAGCGCATTCCAGGCGGATGCCCAGGAACACCCGCGTCATGCCGGCCGCCAGTTCCTCCGGCTTCTCCTCGCGCCCGAGGTAGAACAGGCGCGGCGTCGGCAGGAGTGGTTCCGCGCCTGCTTTCGGCCGTGCCGCTTCCAGCGACAAGGTGAGTAGCTCTCGCGCTAGACGATCATAGGGAACGTTCGCCGCGAATTGCCGGTGTAGCCAGCGTTCCAGGTCCGCCAGCGCCGCCTGCCGGCCCGAATCCGCATCGGGGTCGAGAACGAGCAACTCGCGCCACAGGGCGCTAAAGTGCGTGACATAGCCCGGCCCGTCCAGCAGTCGTTCGATCAAGACGCGGCGTTTGTCGGGCGCGGGATCGGCCAGGAAACAACGGACCACACCGACCGGCGGAATCTTGCCCGTGAGGTCGAGGTAAGCACGGCGCAGGAACTCGGCATCCTCGCTGCGGCCCACGGGGACGACCCGTTCGTCGGTCCAGCGCGCGGCCAGCAGGCGGTCGATGCGCCCCGCCAACTTGCGCGGCCCATCCGACGGCTCGGCGGCGAACGCCGGCCCAGCGAGTAGTGTCAACGCCAAGCTGGCCAGCACTCTTCCGTTCATCTCGTCGTCCTCCGATCCGTCCACCGGGGAAGCGACTCGCGACTGGGGAACATTCTAATGTTCTTTTGAACGATTCGCGACAATTCGCTGACGCGATTTGTCATTGCAGCGCGGCGTGGTTCAACCAAGCACACTGGTGCCCAATCAATGGGCCAGCAATTCCGGCAGCGAGAGCTTGGGCAATTGCCGTCGTCGGCCCTGCACCGAACGCACTCCGGCATCCCGTAACGTTGCCTCGATTGCCGCGTGCAGCTCTTTTTCGTGCCGGGTCGGCATACTGCCGTGCAGTTCTCGGATGTGATGCGCGGCGTCCTCGACCGCGTAGGTACCATTCGTGCCTGCTAGAATTAGATTGATGTACTGGCGGAAACAATGCTCGGCGGACTCCCAGCGTTCCAGTTTCTGGAAACAGGCTCCGAGACGATACACGCAGTCCGCCTTCAAGGAGTCAGCCCATGCCGCGCTCTCCCAACAGGGATCATCGTCCGCCGTCTGCTTGCTCCCGAGCAGCCAGGAATAGATGGCAATGGCCAACTCGGACTTCCGCAGCGCATCCAGGGTGCCGGCGATGTTCCAGAGCGTCAGCGGACAATCGGGGACGATCCGCAGTGACTCGAGCAATGGGGCGAGCGCTGCGCGATACTGGCCCTGTTCGTAGTACGTGACGCCCAACTGCGTCAGCAGCCAGTGGTCGTCCGGTTGACGGCGCAGTTCCTGCTCGATCCGACGCCGCGCCTTCTCCCAGGCGCCCTGTCGCAGGAGCGCTTCCAGCGATGAGGCAGTAGCCTTGGCCATTCCCACTATCCTTCCTGATCTTGCTGGGGGCGCGGTCGTTTCCGCTGCTGCTTCCTGCGCCGCTTGTCCCCCTTTTCTCCCCCAGCATCCTTTCGTTTCCGCGTTTGGCCCTTCTGATGTTTTTCGCGCGAGGAAGGGCGTGCGTTCTTTTTGTGTTCCTCACTCATCGTGACCAATAACCCCGCGAAATTAGCAACGGCTGAATGCCTCCGCGGTTGGTCCTACCGTTCGTTGTCGCGACGGATATCGTCCCACCATTGTACCAGCCAGTCCCGATAGCCCGAAAGCGACTCGGCGATTCGGCTGAGGCTGCCGTCCTCGTGGCTCCAGAACAACACACCCTCGTCTCCGCTCCGCCGATTGACGGCGAAATAGTTCTGGTCATACTCGCTGCCGATGACCAAGAGTTCGTCCGGCCAAGGGCGGTCGTCAAAGAACCACCCATCCTCCTGTGCTCGGACAGATCGGTTGAAAGCGATAATCCGATCGGGATCATCGGCGAACTCCCACTCGGTCACCCGCTTGAGCCACTCGGGTTGTCGGGCACGCAGGTCGCGCGGGTACGCTCGCATGTAAACTCGGTAGAACGTGGGCAGGGCAAAGCCGAGCGCCGCTTCAATGCGATTGAGGTCGGCTTCGGTCACGCGAGCGACTCCTTCGCCGAACATCCGTCGGCACACGTTCAGTGGCAGGCGCGAAAGAAACGCATGAATAGCTGACAGCGATTCATGAAACGGATGCGCCGGAAGGCGCTAGTCGACGCCGGTGCTTCAAACTAGCAATGCTGCTTCGACCGCCAGTCCTGGCCCGAAGCCCAGCGCCACGCAGGGCCGGGGGGCATCGATTTGTCGTAGACGGTTCAGGATGAACAGCACCGTCGGCGACGACATGTTGCCGTGGGTTTGCAGCACTTCGCGCGAGACAGCCATTGCCGCGAGGTCTACATCCAGGGCCTTGGCCACTGAGAGCAGCACGCGCGGGCCTCCGGGATGAACCGCCCAGCTGGCGATGTCGCTCAGTCCTAGACGATGCGCGCCGAGCCATTGTTCAATCCACGGCCGCAGGTTGGCTTCGATCAGGTTGGGTACGCGGGTGGACAGCGTCATGTCGAAGCCGTGATCGCCCACGTCCCAGGTCATGGCGTATTCGCTGTCGGGAAAGATACACGCGCCATTGCCCGCCACCTGCCAACCACCCGCCCCTGATGCGGCCTTGCCGACCAGGGCCGCCGCGCCGTCGGCGAACAGGGCGTTGGCCACGATGCGCTTCGGGTTCCAGCCGTAGTGGTAGTGCAGGCTGCACAACTCCACGGCGCACAGCAGGACGCAGGCGTGCGGATTCGACTCGGCGATGGCCCGCGCCACCCGCAGGCCGTTTAGCGCCCCGTGACAGCCCATGAAGCCGACGTGCGTCCGCTCCACCGTGGGCGGCAGTCCCAGTTCCTTGATGA
>JAEUIF010001165.1 GCA_016795185.1 Planctomycetia bacterium
CGGCGGGAGCGACGGAAACCAGAGAACGAAATGTAGGAAGGTGGGAGGGGCCGTGTCGGCCGCCCCTCAGTCTTTCGCTCATCTTACGGCGGTATTGGGGAATTGCAACGGATTTTCGACGGACGGCGAAGCCGCGAGCGGCTATCGCAGTTCGCAGATGAATGGAGCACTGGGCGCTATGGTCCGCACAGCGGACCCTACGAAATCCCGCAGGGTCCGCTGTGCGGACCGCTTCAGCCGGTCGCAAAATGCTCTAGAAGCGTTGCAGAAAGACCAGGCCCTTTTCGGCGTTCTTGTCGGGCACGATGTCCGGACGGGCGAAGTGCAGCTTCAACTCGGCTTCGGCCAGCGGGCGGTTGTAGATGCGGATGTCGTCCAGCTTGCCGTGAAAGGCGGACTTGTCGTAACCGTCCTGACGGCGGCCGATGACCAGCGGCGTCTTGCCAGGCACACGCTGCTTGTCCACGACCGCCAGCGCCACCTCGACCCCGTCGTGATAGACGCGCAGCCCGAACCCGTCGTAGGTGAAGGCCAGGTGCTGCCAGCGGTCCTTCTTGAGCAGGTCGCCGCGGCTCCAGGCTTCCTTCTTGTTGCCGTCGCCGCCGCCGATGTTCAGGTACGCGCCGACCTGGTTGCCCAGAATCATCAGCGCGTAATGGCCTTCCGTATTTTCGTGGACGTTCTTGTTCACCAGCCAGCGGCGCTTCTCGTCCTGTTCGGGCAGGCTCAGCGGATAGACCCAGGCTTCGACGGTCATGGAAGCCGGTTCGAGTTCGTCGGCGTGGGGCACTTCGACAAAGTCCTTCAGTCCTTCAAAAAGCTTGCCGCCCGTGGTCTTGGGCCGGGGTCGCGTGTCGCCAATGACCTGCGTGCTGAGATCGCGCTTGGTGAACGGAAAGGTTTCCAGGGCGGAGCGATGCGCGTGCGTCGCGGCCGGCCGGGTCGCGGCGGTTTCCTCCGGACCGCCCAGCACGAAGAAGAAGCCGACCAGGCCGATGAAAGTGACGCCGGCCAGCAGCGCCAGGACCAGCCAGCGCTTGCTGCCCCGGCCCGCGGGCCGCGCGGGCGGCTTGGGGGACGACAGGTCCACCTTGGAGCGGCGCGGCGCGGGACTCAGCTTCAGCGCCGACTTGCGCTGCGTGCCGCTGCGCGAGCCGGAACCGGAGTCGCTCAGCTTCAGCGCCGACCGGCGCGGCGCGACGACGAACGGCCGCAGCGCCGCGGCCACGTCGTCCGGCTTGGCGTAGCGCTCCGGCGGTTTCTTCGCCAGCATCTTCTTGAGGACCAGCGTCAGCGCGGGCGGCACGTCCTTGCGCATGTCGTCAATGGCCGGAGGCGTCGCTGCCTGGTGCTTCATCAGCTTTTCGGTGAGCGAGCCGCCCGGAAACGGCGGTTGCCCGGCCAGCAGGCAATAGAGCGTGCAGCCCAGGCTGTAGATGTCCGCGCGGATGTCTGCCGTATGGAAGTCGATGGCCTGCTCGGGCGCCATGTAATCGGGCGTGCCCTGCATCACGCTGCTGCCCGCCAGCACGGTGAGATTCTTCGTCGCGCTGTTGCCCGGATAACGCAACCGGGCCAGGCCCAGGTCGAGAATTTTGACCTGTCCCCACAGGCCGCTGCGCAGGTCCACGCTGCTGGCCGAACGATTGACGAGCAGGTTCGACGGTTTGATGTCGCGATGCACCAGCCCTTTTTCATGGGCGTGCTGCAAACCCAGCGCTGCCTGGTGAATGTAGTCGCACGCCTGGGCGATGTGCAGCTTGCCGGACTTCTTGACCAGCCGTTCGAGGTCCACCCCTTCGATGAATTCCATCGCCAGGATGAGGGTCGAGCCGACCGGGCCGGCGTCGAAGGCATGCACGATGTTGGGATGGGAAATCTGGCTGACGACTTCAATCTCGCGATAGAAGCGGGCCACCACTTCCTTGTCGGCCAGCAGTTCCTTGCGCAGCACCTTGAGGGCGGCCAGGCGGTTCATGGCCAGGTGCTTCGCCCGGTAGACCTGGCCGGCCGCGCCCTCCCCGAGCAAGTCGAGCACGACGTACGAACCGAGCACCAGTTCCGCGCCGCGGCCCGCCAGGAGTTGGTTCACCTGGAAGTTCGTCAACCAGCCGCGCTGGAGCAAGTCCTTCGAGAGCGCGCGGGGATCGACGCCGCGGCCTGGGTAGGTCCGCCGCAAGGTATCGAGCTGGCCCGGTTCGAGGATGCGATACTGGCCCAGCGCGGTCAGCAAATCGGTCGCCGTATGGGCTGGCATCACCACTACGGGGAGAGGAGGACTCGGCCCATCGCCCGGACGCAGGACGATGAAGACCGTGTGATGGTACTCGTTGTGCAGTAGCGATGCAATGACTTGTCGCGGCGACTCAGACGTAGACGTCCGCGTTGCGATAAGTGCCCTGCATTTCCCGACGATAGCAAAGTCCATCAGGATCAAGTAAGCCCTGGCAACAGTCGATGCGCATGAACTGGGCGGTCGGAATGAACGACACGTCCCAGGCGGCCTTCAGTCGGATCGCCGCGGCTAGTTTCTGGAGCGCCCGAACCGGCTTCAGCACTGCCGACCACCGTTTTGCACGTTCGGTTTGAAACTGGCAGTACAGGGCGTGATCGAACCGGGCGCGGCCATCGACCTGGCCATCGTGTACGTGCAGCGTGGGGAAAAACAGCCAGTGCGGGTCCGCACGTGGAAACTCGAACGCCATCGGATGGATCTTGCGTTCCCCCGCTTGCAGCTTGAAGACCGCGAAGCCCCAGTCGCGATAGCCGGGCAGTTGCTTCCAGACTGCCGTGGGCAAGCGAAAGCGTTCATCCAGTCGGTCGAAGTCCGCTATGGTCGGCACGAAGGAGGCCTCGAAGCTGCCGACGGCAACGACCCGGAGTTTCGGTTCTGCCGACACCGCACCCTTACTTCCCTTCCGCAATCCACGCGGCACGATGCGGCCAAAGCCTCGGTTGAGGTCGTTGAAGAAATTCGGATAGCCTTCCAGGTTGATAAAGCGGACGGCGTCTTCCGGCGCGGCGCGCGGCGTCGGAATGGGCAAGATCATCGCCAGGTCTTCGTTGGTGGTCAGCGTCATGCTGTACACCAGGAACTGCCGGCCGCCCTCGGCATCGCGAGCGAAAATGTTGGTATTCGCCACAGACTCGACCGGACGCGAGAAGCAGCACATGCGAAACCTCCCGGAAGCCAGGACCGTCAACCGCCCGCCAGTTCTTGCAGCACACCGCGCACATCGTCCTCGCGGCAGTTGTCGAACAGGGCCACCTCGCCGAGCCGGCGCGGCAGGATGAAGCGCAACTGGCCCGCTACTGATTTCTTGTCGCTGCGCATGGTGGCGAGCAGGCCGTCAATGGGCCAGGGTTCGGGCGCGACGGGCAGCTGAAAGCAGTGCAGCAGGCGTCGTTGCCGTTCGGTCAGGTCCGCCGGCACCAGTTGCTGACACTCCGCCAGTCGGCTGGCGCAAACCATGCCGGCGGCGACCGCCTCGCCGTGCAGCCAGCGGCCGTAGCCAGCGGCCGTCTCGAAAGCGTGGGCGAATGTATGGCCGTAGTTCAGCACCGCTCGCAGGCCAGATTCCTCGCGCTCGTCCTTCTCCACGACATCGGCCTTCAGCCGGCAGGAACGGGCGACGATATGCCGGATCGCTGCCGGTTCGCGCGCCAGGATGCGCTCGGCGTTGGCCTCCTGATAGGCGAAGAACTCCGGATCGAGAATCACACCGTACTTGACGACTTCCGCCAAACCGCTGCGGAACTCGCGCTCGGCCATCGTGGCGAGCGTGGCGGTGTCGATCCAGACGCCGACCGGCTGATGAAACGCGCCGATCAGATTCTTCGCCTTCGGATGATTGATGCCGACCTTGCCGCCGACCGAGCTATCGACCATTGACAGCAGCGTGGTCGGCACCATCAGCAAGGGCAGCCCGCGATTGAAGGTACTCGCCGCGAAGCCGGCGGCATCGCCGATGACCCCGCCGCCCACGGCTACCACGAGGGTCTGACGGTCGGCGTGCAGGTCCGCCAGGCGGTCCCAGAGCTGCGCGATCGTGGCCAGCGACTTGGTTGCCTCGCCCGATGGCAGCACCGCCAACTCAGCGCGAAAGCCAGCTGCATTCAGCGAACCTTGCACGGCCTCGGCATGGGCACGCACGTTCTCATCCGCGACGACTACCGCCAGGCCGCCTCGGTTGCGCTGCCGGGCAAACGCCCCGACGCCGGCCAGCTGGTCGCTGGTGATGACGATGTCGTAGCTGCGCGGCCCCAGGTTGACGCGGACGGTTTCGGCGTTCATCGTGAATGCGGTCCTCGGTAATCGTTCCGCCGTGCATCAGAATACCAAGCACCGCCGTCGCCAGCCATCATCTTGCGGCACCCTACCGCAGCAGGTACAGTGGCGGAACTATTCCCGTCCCCATGCCGTTCCGCGCGAGAGCACAGCATGATCTGCGTCGTCATTGGCCGCAGCCGCCACAAAATGGTCAAGATCGAGGTCCAGGAGGCGGTCAAGCGCGGCGCCCAACTGGTCGAAATCCGCCTGGACTACCTGGCGCGGTCGCCGGACTTCAAACGGCTGCTGGCGGAGAAGCCCTGCGCCATGATCGCCACGGTGCGCCGTCCGGAAGACGGCGGCCGATGGTCGGGGGCCGAGGACGCCCGGCAAGCCCTGCTACGCCAGGCCATCGTCTCCGGCTTCGACTGGGTCGATCTGGAGACAGACATCGCCGACAAGATTCGCCGCTTCAAGGAAGTGAAGCGCATCATCAGCTACCACAATCTGCGCGAGACGCCGCCCGACCTGGAAGCCATCTACGCGCGGATGTGCCAGCAAGACCCCGACATCGTCAAGGTCGCGGTCACCGCGCAGCAGCCCGCCGACAACCTGCGGGTGCTCGCTTTGCTGAAGGACGCCCCGAAGCCGACCGTGGCCATGTGCATGGGCGACATCGGCATGCCCAGCCGCATCCTGGGGGCCAAGCTGGGTGCGGCGTTCACCTACGCGGTCTTCAACAAGGACTATCGGGTTGCGCCGGGCATCCTATCCTTCGATGAGTTGCGCCAGGTCTACAACTACGACGGCATCAATGCGGGTACGGCGGTCTTCGGCGTCATCGGCGATCCGGTGGCCCAGAGCCTGAGCCCACTGATCCACAATGCCGCCTTCCGCCAGCTCAAGCTCAACTGCGTGTATCTGCCCTTCCGGGTGCCGCGCAGCCAGCTGCCAGGCTTCCTCAAGGACTACGACCGCCTGGGCATCCGCGGCTATAGCGTGACCATTCCGCACAAGGAAGCGGCGGCGACTTTGGCCCACGTCAAGGACGACATGGTGACGCTGTCGCACTCGGCCAACACGCTGCTGCGCGTCAAGGAGGGCTTCGCGGCCTACAACACGGACGCACCCGCCGCGCTCGGCGCCTTGCTCTCGTTGTTTCCTGCCGTGCCCGAAGGCGGCGAATCGCCCTTGCAAGGACGGACGGTGCTGCTGGTCGGGGCCGGCGGCGTGGCCCGGCCGCTGGCGCACGCCTTGCGTCAGGTCGGGGCGCAGGTGTTCATCGCCAACCGCACGGCGGAACGGGCGCAGAAGCTGGCCGCCGAGGCCGGGGCCAGCGCGGTGGAATGGAGCACGCGCAACACCGCCGCCTGCGACGTGCTCATCAACTGCACGCCAGTCGGCATGCACCCCAACGTGGACGAGATGCCGATGCTGCCCACGGCGCTGCGGCCCGGCCTGATCGTCATGGATACGGTTTACAACCCTGAAACCACGCTGCTCGTCAAGGAAGCCCGCCAGCATCGCTGCCAGGTCTGCACCGGCGTGGAGATGTTCGTGCGCCAGGCCGCCCTCCAGTTCAAATTGTTCACCGGGCGCGACGCGCCGCTCGACCTGATGACGCGCCTCGTCAAGCAAGCTTTGTCGCCGGTGGCCATCAAGGACGAACCGGCCGCCGAGGAAGAGCCGGAAGGTGATGAATGAGCGGTTCCGACCCGGTGGTCTTCCTGGTTGGCTATCGCGGCACGGGCAAGACGACGACGGCCCGCCTGCTGGCCGAACGGCTCGGCTGGGACTGGCTCGACGCCGACCCGGTGCTGGAAGCCCGCCACGGCAAAACCATCAAGCAAATGTTCGCCGACGAAGGCGAGGCAGGCTTCCGCGACCAGGAAGCCGCGCTGCTCGCGGAACTGTGCCAGGGGCGACGGCAGGTCATCGCCACCGGCGGGGGCGTCGTGCTGCGTCCGGAGAATCGACAGCGACTGAAGGCGGGCCGGGTGGTCTGGCTAACCGCCGACCCCGCCACGCTCTGGCAGCGCATTTCCGGCGACGCGACCACCGCCGAGCGCCGGCCGAACCTCTCCGTGGGCGGCTTGGCCGAAGTGGTGCAGTTGCTGCAAGTGCGCGAGCCGCTTTATCGAGAAGTCGCCGACTTCACCGTGGAAACCGCGGGGCAATCACCGTCCGCCGTGGCCGACGCCATCGCCCGCTGGCTGCAAGTTGACGGATAGGACCGTTGCTGTTCAGCGCAGCGGTTTACCTTCGATGCGAATCTCGGTGATGTGCCCACCGTCGCGCAGCGTGGCCCGGATCGCGGTCCCTGTCATGATTTCAGACAAACTGCGTTCCAGCGGTCCTGGCCCGCGGACCTTCACGTCGGTCGGAAACAACAGCGTCAACTCGAACTCCTTGCCCTTGTCCTTGGCCAGCAGCACCAGTCGTCCAGTGGCAGGGTCGATGGAGCGCACCGTGCCCCGCGCTTCCAACTTGCCCGGCCCCTTGGGCTTGCCGGCTTCGCGCAGGGCTTTCTCCAGGTCTTTCAGTTCGTGTTCCAGGGCCTTCGCCTGGTCGTAGCCAGCCGTTTCCGGGGATTGCCCGGCGGCCAGGCTTTGTTCCAGCGCTGCCACCAGGCGGTTGACCCGGCCGATCACCTGCTGGAGCACGGCGGCGCGCGGATCGTTGCTGGCTTGCAAGCGATTGAGGTTTTCGCCCACGCCGCGGTTGACGACCGCTTCGAGGTGCTTGCCGAGTCGCCCCGCGCGCTCGTTGTCGCCGCCCGACGAAGCCAACAGCAAGGCGACCGTCAGCTGGTCGGCCACGTCGCCGCAGTACGACGCGCGCTGGAGCGGATCGTCCTCCTCGACCAGCAGCAAACTGTGCGAGACCAACATCGCCACCAGCGCCCGGGCGTTGCCGGACGCGGCTGTCAGTCGGGGCAAGGGCTCGAAAGCCGGCTCCGGGTCGGCGTCCTGGGTCAACTGCGCGGCGGCCTGCCGTGCCGCGCGCGTCAGGGGTTTGAGGAAGTCCGCCAGGTGGGTGGGCATTTCCTGGGCGACCTGGTTCACCTCGGCCTCGGCCTTTTGCATTTGCTCGGTCAACCGGGACAGCTGTCGGCTGCGTTCGGCGGGGGGCAGGTGGTGGGATCGCCCCACCAGGCCCCGATTCACCACGCGGTCGAACAGGGCGGCGATGAGCGGTAGTTCTTGCGCCTGCCCCTGCCGGGCGAGACGCACGGCCTCGGCGCGCAGGTCGGTTTCCATGCGGCTCAGCACGCCGACCTGTTCGCTGGCGTCGTAGGACTGCGCCAGGCGCAAGTTGTGGTCGATGAACTTGACGAGCAATTGCTCGTCGGCCTCGCGCGTGGGCGCCGCGACGAACGGGGCTGGTTCTGGAGTGCTGGGCGGTGATGCCACAGGCGCCCGGAACCACAGCCAGCCGAGCCCCAGGCCGAGCAACACGGCGGCAGCCGTCGTCAGCCAGGGACGCGCGGCGGACGGTCGCGCCGCGGCGGGCGGCACGACCGGAGCGTCCAGCTGCTGCATCAACCGGGCTGGGGCCACCGCAGCAGGCTGGGCGGGCCAGAGTGCGCACGTCTGCCGTTCGAGGTGCAACAATCGTCGCCGCCGCCGCCGGCAGCGCGGGCAGAACTTCAGGTGGCGGCGCACCGGCCCCGGCGTTGGCGCGGTCGGCCGTGTCACCAGCAACCAAGCGTTGACTTCCGAGCATTTCATGGCAATCGACTATCCAGATAGCTTCCCAGGCCCTTGACCAGCAGCAACCGGGCCTTGAACACGCGCCAGCGAGCGGTTTCCTCGGTCAGCCCCAGAACCTGCGCGATCTCCGCGAACGACAGATCATCCTGGCTCCAGAGCCAGAACGCCTCGCGGAAATGCGCCGGCAAGCGGAGGATCGCTTGTTCCAGCAGGGCAGCGCCCTCATTCTGTTCGGCTGCCTCGGCGGGGTCGCCGGAGGGTGCCGCCGTCTGCGCCGGCAGGGGCCGCGTGGGTAGGCCGCGCGGCCCGCGCTGACTGTCGAGCAGGGCGTTGCGGGCGATGCTAAACAACCAGGCGCGAAAGCTGGCGCCCGGCTGGAAGCTCGGCAGCGCCCGCCAGGCTTTCAGGAAGGCTTCTTGCGTCAGGTCTTCGGCGAGCGGCGGCTGCCGGGTCCAGCCGCACAACCAGCGGTAGACCCAGTGCCAATAGCGCTCCACCAGCGCGGCGAACGCGGCGCGCTCGCCTTGCGCGGCTTGCCGAACCAGCTGCGCTTCATCCTCCGGCGGCACCCCAGCCTCCCACGGTCTACTCCACCAGTACGAACGAACGGTTGGCAAGTTGGCGCGGAAAGGAGAATTCATCTCCAGGATACCTCGCCTCCACCCGTCATGCCCAGCGCCGCGAGCGTTCGTGCTGGCTGCGTTGCGCGAAAATTCCATCCCCGTCGCGCCAACGATCCGCGGGAACGTTCGTACTATCGGGACGAGCGGCACGATTCAGCGCGTTCCGACGGGGCTGATCCCGGCGGTGGTTCATCATCAAGGAGTCTGTTGTGAAAACTTTCGGCACACTGTTCGCCCTGCTGGCCGCCGCGTCCCTGGCGGCGGCCGACGACAAGAAGGAAGAGAAGAAAAAGCTCGACAAGAAGCCAGCCGACGCACCGGCGGTCATTCAGCTCGACGCCAGCAAGCTGCCCCCCGAGTTGCTGAAGAAACTGGTGGAAGCGGCCGGCGCGCAGCCGGCCAAGCCGAAGGGCGAGAAGCCCACGGAGGCAGTCAAGCCGTCGGCCTCGGTCAAGACGATCTCGCTGGGTGAAGCCATCGGCATCGCCGAAAAGCAAGCGAAGGGCACGGCCGCCAAGGCCGAGCGCAAGGACCATCCCGAAGTCCACTTCAAGATCGAAGTCGTCGGCAAGGATGGCGCCAAGACCAAGGTCGAACTGACCGCCGACGGCAAGCAGCGCGCGAAGAAGGACGATGAGGACGAACCCAAGAAAAAGAAATAGTCCAGCGTTCACCGGGTCGAAACACCCAGGACTACCCCTGCCGCCAGGCTGGGCAGCCGCGTGCTGTCCGCCTGGCGGCTCCCCCATGCCGCGTGCCGAGGCTCCGATGCGTCGCTGCCTGCCGGGAGTGTTCTCGCTGGTGCTGATCTGCTGCCTGCTGGCGGCGCTCGACGGCCGCTCGCAATTCAAGGAAGGCGGCCAGGAAAAGCGGCCCGCCAGTCCCGAGGAAAAGCTATTCAAGGATTTGCAGAAGGCATACGACAAGCTCTCGAAGCTCGGGCCGGGCGACGAGGAGCAGGCCTGGCGCGAGATGCAAAAACTCCAGGACAAGTTCTCCAAGGCCATGCCGGACGAAGAAGAGAAAGTGCTCAAGGACTTGAAGAAATTCGTGGAGCAATCGGCCCAGCGCGAAGATGATGAAGCCGGTCGGACGCGAGCGCTGATGGACGCCGTCGATTACCTGTTCTCGTACTTGGACCGCAACGGCGACGCGGTGCTGAACACCGACGAAATGCCTGCGCGCCTGGCCAGCCAGGTCGCCGGCTGGGACCGGCAAGGCGACGGGCTGATCGACCGCGGCGAATATCGCGGTTACCTGCACGCGCGCCTGGAAGCGATGCTGGCCGGCAAGGGGCTGCCCGGTCCCCGGCCGCCGATGGACGCACCGCCTACCGACGCACCGCCCGTGGATGAGCCGCGTCCGGTGGTCTATCGGGCCGGCAAGCTGCCGCCCGACCTGCCGGCCTGGTTCGCGGCATGCGACACCGACGGCGATGGCCAGGTCAGCCTGTACGAATGGCGCATCGCCAGCGGCCAGTCGCTGGATCGCTTTCGCGCGCTCGACCGCAACGACGACGGGTTTCTGACCATC
>JAEUIF010001177.1 GCA_016795185.1 Planctomycetia bacterium
CGCCCGCCGCTCGCCTCGAACGGAAGTCCGCCGCTCGCCAAGAGAGCCAACATGCAGGAAGAAATCGCCAGCCTGGTCTACCCCATCCTGAGCTACGGCTTGCAGCTGAAGGATCGGCTGGATGGCGGTGAAGCACTGTCGTTGCAGGAACAGCAGTCGGTCCTCAAGGGCATGCTGCTGACCGAGACCGAGGCGCGCCGCTGGGTCGATTTCGGCGGCGAGGGGCCAAACTCGTCGCTGGGCTTGCAAGGCTTCGGGTTGAACGCGGCGGTGCCCGAAGGACCGCGCGGCGGGCGCTTCCTCGGCGTGCGCTACGCGCTGGCTTGCTGGCTGGACGAACTGTTCATCCTCGATTCGCCCTGGTCGTCCGACTGGAACGAAAGCAAGCTGGAAGCCGCCCTGTACGGCACCAACGACCGCGCCTGGAAGTTCTGGGAGCAGGCGCAGCAGGCGGAGAAGCGGCCGACGCGCGACGCCCTGGAAGCCTACTTCCTGTGCGTGATGCTCGGCTTTCGCGGCGAATACCTGGAGGATGGGACCAAGCTCGACAACTGGATCGCGGCAGCGCGGGCGCACATCAGCCGGGGCATGGCCGCCGACTGGCCCTATCCGCCCGAACTGGAGCCGCCCACCCACGTGCCGCCGCGCCGCGGCCGAGACCGTCTGCGGACGATGGTGTTGCGCGGCGGCATGGTCTTGCTGCTGCTCATCCCCTTCCTGGTGGCGTTTTTGATTCAGCAGCTGAGACACTAGTGCAGGTGCAAGAGACATCTTGCTCAATCAGTGTTATTGGGTGCCATGCCCACGGCTTTGCGTGGGCATGGGAACCCTGCAAGCGTCCCATGCCCACGCAAAGCCGTGGGCATGGCACCCGGAAGTCTATTGGTTTTGCAACGACTCCCTTGAAATTGCATTAGCACGGATTCATGGTGGTAGGTCAGGCTTTCCAGCCTGACACTTGCGTCTTCGACTGGCCGCACATCGGCGGCGCTTCCGTCAGGCTGGAAAGCCTGACCTACGTGACCTGCCGAGTCGGCAGCGATAGACAGCCCAGCGCGGATGCGCGGAAGATTCTGGCCGGGAGCCTGGAACCATGTGGATCTTCAAACTGTTCCGCAGCGTCACGAGCTGGGTTACCCGGCGCATCTTCCCCGAGAACCTGCGCCCCGACTTCATCATGTACAAGTTCCGGCTCAAGGCCGAGGAACTTGTCAACAAGCTCGACAAGATCGACGAGGAAAAGCTCCTCAAGACCAAGCGGCCGAAGACCTACGGCAAGCACGCGCTGCATATCCTCCTGCTGGTGGGCATCGTCGTCGGTCTGTGGTGGCTCAACGGTTATCTCGATCTCGACAAGGTGCTGCGTTCGCCGTGGCCAGTCCTCCATCACTACTGGCTACCCATTCTCTTTCTACTCGGCTACGCCCTCTACTGGCTCGGCTGGTGGCTCTGGATCCTGCTCGGCCCGGACAAAAGCCCCTCGGAATTCCCCGACATCGACGAAGCCTGGGACGAAGCCACCACCGCGCTGCGTGGCATTGGCATCAACATCAACCAGGCGCCGCTGTTCCTCGTGCTGGGCCGGCCCGGCGCTTCTTCGAAGCAGCTATTCGACGCCGCGCAGATGATCTTCCAGGTCCGCCATATCCCGCGGCGCAACGATTCGCCTCTGCACATCACGGCGTCCACCGAGGGCATCTTCGTGACCTGCGAAGGGGCCTCGCTGCTGGGCCGCCAGGTGGAGATGCTGCTCGATAACGCGAAAGCCGACGCCAACGGCCAGCCCGCCGACGAAGGTCAGAACGGCGAGATACCCGATGCGCCGGTCTTTCAGATCGAGGGCGAGCCGCCGCTGAAGACCGCGTCCGCGACGGCGGAAGAAACAACCGGCGACACCGATACCGAAGCCGCGCCGGTGATGGTCCTGGCGGACGAGGCCACCAGCCAGGCGCTACGGCTGCGCAAGCATCGCGTGCCGCTCCTGAAGCAGACCGCCGAGGTCGAACGGCTGACCGCGCGCTTGCAGCACCTCTGTCGGCTGATCGTCGCGTCCCGGCAGCCGTACTGCTCGGTCAATGGCATCCTGGTGACGCTGCCCTTGGCTTCAACGAACAGTGTGGAGGAAGCCAGTCAGACCGGCGTGGTCATCCACCACGACCTGACCACCGCCCGCGCGGTGCTCCAGGTCCACTGCCCGGTGCAAGTCGTGCTGACTGACATGGAGACCGTGCCCGGCTTCTGCGAAATGCTGGAGAACTTCCCGGAGGCCAAGCAACGGCAATTCGTGCTGGGTCAGCCGTTCCCGCTAGTGCCGGACCTGGAGAAACCCGAATTGCCCAAGATGATCGACCGCGGCGTGCGCTGGCTGTTCGAGACGCTGTTCCCGTCGAACATCTACAAGCTGTTGCACGTCGAGTCGCCCGCGAAGGGCGAGTCGCGCAACGGCATCTTGCGCAACAACGGTCGTCTTTACACTTTGCTGGTGCAGATGGGCGAGCGACACAAGCGGCTCAATCACATCCTGATGCGCGGCCTGACGCCGCCGGAAGAGGGCCACTTACTGTTTGGCGGTGTCTTCCTGGCCGCGACTGGCCCCGACGCCGCCCGCGAGCAGGCGTTCGTGCATGGCGTGTTCCGGCAGCTAATCGAGAGCCAGAATTACGTCAGCTGGACCAAGGAAGCGGTCGACGAGGAAGCCGCCTTCCGGAAATGGGCGCGGCTGGGCTATGTCGTCATCTTGCTGATTATCGTGGCGGCGGCGAGCCTGGCTTACGTCTACTGGCCGCGTTATTGACGGCGAACGTAGTCCGCCGCTCCGCGGCGGACTACGTTCCGCTCGCGATAGGCAAACACGCTTCAACGATCTCCACGCCAAATCCCACTCGATCCGACAGTTGTATAAACCCATCCGCGATCTCCGGCTGGCCGCCCACCCAGGTCATCCACGGGCGGCCTGACTCGGCCAGCGGTTGCGGATCGAGGGCGGCGATGGCGTGTAGGCCCCAAACCTCCGCGCCACGATGCGGACAGACTCGCAGCCTTGTCGCGTTGGCCAGGCGGTAAATCTTCACCAGTTCCGTCAGGCCGCCGCACCAGCAGACATCCGGTTGCAGCACGCGATGCAGCCGTTGTTCGATCAACGGCTGGAAGCCGAGCGCGGTGAACTCGTGCTCGCCGCCCGCGATGGGAATCGGACACTCGTCGCGCAGCCGGGCGTAGCCGGCCAGGTCGTCCACGGGCAGCGGTTCCTCGATCCAGTCGAGACTCAGGTGGGCGCACTGGCGGGCGACGGCGAGCGTGGTGGGCAGGTCCCATTTCATCCAGGCGTCGAGCATCAAGGGACAGGCCGGGCCAATGACGCGCCGGGCGCGCTCGACTGCGCCTACTGTGGCGGACACCGGATCGCTGGTGGGTTGGTGTCCGACATGTAGCTTGAACGCGCGATACTGGCCGACCGCGTCGGGCGGCACATCGTCCCAAACGGTGCCGTAGGTCGGCAGCGGCTTGAACTCGCACCGCGGGTTCAGTATGCGAGCGACGGGCAACCGTTCGGCCTTCCCGCGCAAGTCCCACAGCGCCAGATCGACACCGCTCAGCGCCATGATTGCCAGCCCCTTGCGGCCGAAGGGCAGCGTGGCGTCGTACAACGCTTGCCAGCGGGTTTCGACCGGTTCGGGAGACTGACCGAGCAACAGGTCACGGAGCACGGTGCGGACGACATGCAGCCCCGCCAGACCGCCCCCGCCGACGCCGTAGCCGGTCAGACCGCAGTCGGTATCGATGGCGACCAGAATCTGGCCCATGCTGGTGCGCCAGTCGGGCGGCGAGTGGGCGGCGATGGGCTGCACGGCGCGGACTTCGGTGATTTTCATGGACTCTCGTGCTAAACCGCAAGCGGCTCTCTCGTGCTAAACCGCAAGCGGCTCTCAGGCTGTCTGCACTTCGGCGGCTTTTTGCAACTTTAATTCCTCGACGGCGATTTCCCGCATCCGAAACTTTTGCACCTTCCCCGTCACGGTCATCGGGAAGACCTCGACGATCTTCCAGTAGCGCGGCGTCTTGAAGCGGGCGATCTTCCCTTCGCAGAACTTCGTCAACTCTTCGACGGCCAGATCCGAGCCTGGTTTCGGCTTGACCCAGGCCATCACTTCCTCACCGTACTTCTCGCTGGGCACGCCGATGATCTGGGCCTCGCTGACCGCTGGGTGCGTATGCAGGAACTCCTCGATTTCGCGCGGGTAGATGTTCTCGCCGCCGCGAATAATCATGTCCTTGATCCGGCCGACGATCTTGACGTAGCCTTGCTCGTCCATCGTCGCCAGGTCGCCGGAGTGCATCCAGCCGGCGGCATCGATGGAGGAGTGCGTCGCCTGCTCGTTATTCCAGTAGCCGATCATGACGCTGTAGCCGCGCGTGCAGAACTCGCCGGACGTGCCACGTGGAACGATGGACCCGGAACCGGGATCGATGATCTTGATCTCGACATGGGGCATCACCCGCCCGACCGTACCGACGCGCCGTTCGAGCGGATCGTCGGTGGCGCTGAGCGTCGAAATGGGCGAGGTTTCGGTCATGCCATAGGCGATGGCCACCTCGGGCATGTGCATGACGCTCACGACCTGCTTCATCAATTCGATGGGGCAAGGCGCGCCGGCCATCACGCCGGTGCGCAGCGACGCCAGGTCGAACTCGCGAAAACGCGGGTGATCGACCTCCGCAATGAACATGGTCGGTACGCCGTAGAGCGCTGTACAGCGCTCGGCCTGGATGGTCTCCAGCACGGCCAGCGGGTCAAAGGCTTCCGAGGGCACCACCATGCACGCGCCGCAGCTGGTGCAGCCGAGGTTGCCCATCACCATGCCGAAGCAGTGATAAAACGGCACCGGAATGCACAGGCGGTCCTGCTCGGTGTAATGCAGGCCCTGGCCGAGGAAGTAGGCGTTGTTCAGGAGGTTGTGATGCGACAGCGTCGCGCCCTTCGGAAAGCCCGTGGTGCCCGAGGTGTACTGAATGTTGATCGCCTCATCGAATTGCAATGATGCTTCGCGCTCGGCGAGTTCCTGGTCCGAAGCACCGTTTGCGGCTTCGCAGAGTTTATTCCACTCCTCATCCAGCACCAGCGACCAGCGCAGCTCCGGGAGACGGCCGCGCACCTCGGCGAGCAGCGCCGTGTAGTCGGCCTTGCGAAAGCCGCGGGCCAGCAGCAGCGCGCTAACGCCGGCTTGCTGGAGCACGTATTCCAGTTCGCTCGCCTGGTAGGACGGATTGATGTTGACCAGGACCGCGCCGATCCGGGCCGTGGCATACTGGATGACGACCCACTCGTAGCGGTTCGGCGCCCAGATGCCGACGCGGTCGCCTTTTTTGACCCCGCGCGCCAGCAGGTTGCGGGCGACGACCGTGGTGGCGTCCCAGAGTTGCCGATAGGTGGCGCGGTACTGTTGATGGCGGACGACCAGCGCGGCGCGGTCGGGAAAACGCTCGACGGTGCGGCGCAGGTTGTCGCCGATGGTTTCGCCCAGCAAGGGCGTCGCGCTGACGCCGTGGGCGTAGGACAGTGTCGCAGTCATGGCGGAGATCATAATCGCCGCCCCGTGCGGATGCCAGCGGTTCAGCCCAAATGACAACGAGTTCGGAAAAATCCAGAATCCCTGTCCAAAATCGGCTGCAACGGTGAAGTCTAGGTAACAGCCATGAACGATCCCGCCTCCGCACTATCCTCTGGCGACGCGCAGCAACGCTTCCTCCGGCACTACCTGGCGAGTGAGCGCGAAGTGTTTCGGACGGTGGCCGCTCTGATTCCCAACGTCGAGGATGCCCGCGACGTGGTGCAACAAGCCACCCTGGCCCTGTGGGAGCGCTTCGGCGACTACGACCCCAGTCGGCCGTTTTCGCCCTGGGCCTGTACCTTTGCACAGAATCTGGCGAAGCAGTGGCTCACCCGGCACCAGCGCTGGCAGGCCGTCCTGAACCGGGGCTTGGTGGACGAACTGACCCGGCGGCGCGAGGAATTGCTACCGGAAATGGATAGCCGGTTTCGCCACCTCGAAGAGTGCCTGGGCAAGTTGCCCGAGGAGCAGCGTGGCTTGATCGAAGGCTACTATCAGCGACGCGCGCCGATCGAAACACTGGCGCAGGAAGTGGGCCGGACGGTGGATGCGGTCTACAAGATGTTGCAACGGTTGCGGACCGCGCTGCGCGGCTGCATCGAAAAATCAGCCCAGCTGGGAGGGGCGGACGCATGAACTTCCCCTCACCGGAATTCGATGCGGTGGTGGCTGCCGTCTGCCACGGGGCCGCCAGCGATGCGGAAACGGCAACTCTGTACGCGCTCATCGCCGCCAACCCGGCGGCGCGCGACGAGTATCTCTGGCAAGTCGAACTGCACGCCCGGCTGGCCTCGCTCGACATCGTGCCAATCGCGACGACGGTTGCGCCCGCCGCGCCGCGACTGGAACAAGGCCGCCGGACTCGCCGCTGGCTGGCCCCGGTCCTCGCCATCACGGTGGCGGCAGTGTTGCTCGTCGTCGCGTTCGGTGCCTGGTTCCAGACTCTCCAACCGACCAAGCCGGCTACCGTCGCCCATTTTGGCGAAGTGCAAGACGCGCGCTGGGTGGCGGCCGACCTCGAACACAAGGCCGGCGAAGCGATTCGCGCCGGGCAACGCCTGGAACTTTCGTCCGGCCAGGTGCGGATTGAGTTCGGTAGCGGGGCTTCGGCCTTGCTGCAAGGGCCGGCGATCCTCGAAGTGCAGTCAGCCAACGCCGGCCTCCTCGTGCTGGGCCGGGTTACGGTAATGGCCGCGACGCCGGCCTCCAAGGGCTTCACCATGCGGACGCGCACCGCCCGCGTGGTCGATCGGGGCACGGAATTCACCGCCGAGGCCAGTGCGGACGGCCTAAGTTGGTTCGGTGTGTTGTCGGGAGAAATCGAGGTCCATCGCGACGGCATCAAAGCGCCCCAGCGGCTCGGCAAGGGCGAGATGCTTTCCCTCGAAGCGGGCCGCCAGCAAGTCATGGTGCGCGTCGAGCGCGGCGACGAGACTGCCGCGTTCCGATTCCCCACCATCGAACCGCCCTCGAATCGCGACTATGCGGACGCCCGCCAGGGGAAGGCCAGCTTGCGCGTGGCGCAGGGCACCTTGAAGGCGAATAACAAGCTCGGCCTGGGCGGCAGCGGCCCCGCCGAGGTGCTATTGGACGGCCGCGGCCAGTCCGCGCCCGACGCCCCGGCCGAGTCCGTGTTCTTTCAGAACGAGATGCCCGGCCGACTGCTGCTGGACCTGGGGAAAGCCGTCACGGTTACGAAGATCAACACCTACACCTGGCACCAGAATTCGACCAACCTCGACAACCGGCTCCGCGCCTTGCAGAACTACACGCTCTACGGCTTTGCTGGCGATACCGCCCCGCCGACGGACGGCGAACTGGAACGCGAAGGCTGGGTCACGGTCGCGCGCGTCAACACGGACGAGTTCTTCCGCGTCGTCGAACGGCTCGACCGACCGGCGCAGCAAGCGTGCTCGATCACGGCCGCTGCCGGTAAGCTCGGCCGTTATCGCTACCTGCTCTGGGATGTGCAGCCCAGCCGCTATCCCGATTTCAAGCAGCGCAACAACAGCTTCTATGGGGAGTTCGATGTTTATGCGCAACCGTGATGTCCTGGCGCTGCTGCTGGTGTGCGGCGTGGCGCGGTCCAGCCTGGCCGCCGAACCGCCCGCTCCGGTAGCCAACCTCATCGAAAAGCACTGCGTCAGCTGCCATGATGCCAAGGTCCGCAAGGGCAACCTGGACCTGACGGCCCTCAAGGCGGATTTCACCGATCGAGCCGTTTTCGATCGCTGGGTGCGGGTGCTGGATCGTGTAGCCGCGCGCGAGATGCCGCCGGTGAACCGCGTGCAGCCGACCGCGCCCGAGCGCGAAGCGCTGCTCAAGAGCCTGAACAACGTCCTGGCAGCGGCGGACGGCCAGCGACAGCAGGAGCGGGGCCGGGTACCGTTGCGCCGGCTCACTCGCACGGAATACGAGTACACCATCCGCGACCTGTTCGCCATGCCCGGACTGGCGGTGAAAGACCTGCTGCCGGAAGATGGGCAGTTCGGAGGCTTCGACAAGTCCAGCGCGGCGCTGGATATTTCGGCCGTGCATCTGCGGAAGTACCTCGAAGCCGCGGACGCCGTGCTGGATGCCGCTATCGTCCATCAGGACCGACCCGCGGTCTATCGCAAGCGCGTCCGCCTGATCGGCGCGCTGCACCAGTTCGGCGAGGCCGTGTTCCCGATCAGCGGCAACCAGGTCGAGGTGCCCTACATCAAGGAACTGAAGAAACTGCGGCTGCCCGAACGCATTCCGCACATCGAGAAGATGGAGTCGCTGGGCATGCTGACCAGCGCCCGGCCGTCGTTCGAGCCGGGCGTCGGTGACTTCTCGCCCTTCCACTCCGGTTACTATCGGCTGCGGACCAAGGTCTGGAGCTTCCACATCAAGCTGGGGGCCATCTCGGCAACTGACCGGGTGCAGTCCCTGGCGCTGACCGCCAACAACCGGGTGCTGGCGTATCTCGACGCCCCGCCGACCAAGCCGCTCGAACACGAGATGGTGGTCTGGCTCAATGCCGGCGAACGCTTGCAGCTGAACCCGGCCAACCTCTGGCCGAGCTACCGCTGGGTGCCCGGCTACGATGGCCCCGCCGTGGCGGTGGACTGGTTCGATGTGGAAGGCCCGCTGAACGATGCCTGGCCGCCCGCCAGCCATCGCCGGCTGTTTGGCAACCTACCGCTGGCAGAGTTGTCCAACGAGCGCGGCCGACCAACGCCGCGCGTGCCGGCCCCGGTGCTGCGGTTTTCCGGCGCCCGGCCGAATCACAACGACGGCAAGGAATTCCAGAAGAACCAGCCGGTCTGGACCGCGGCGTCGCCTCGGCCGAAGGAGGACGCGGAACGCCTGCTGCGCGAATTCCTGCCGCGGGCGTTTCGCCGCCCCGTGGCCCCGGAAGAAATCGAAGTGTACGTCAAGCTGGCGCACGAGCACCTGGACACCGGCGAGTTCTTCGAGTCAGCGATGCGGGCGGCGTATCGCCTCGCCCTGTGCGCGCCCGATTTCTTGTTCCTGATGGAAAATCCGCGTCCGAATTCCTCCGATCCACTGGCGCTCGATTCCTACGCCCTGGCGTCGCGACTGTCGTACTTCCTGTGGAACTCGCAACCCGACCAGGAACTGCTGAATCTAGCCGCCAAGGGGCAACTCGGCGGCCGATTGCTGCTCGACCAGGTCGAAAGAATGCTCGCCGACCCGCGTTCCGACCGCTTCGTGCAGGACTTCCTCGATCAGTGGCTGAAGCTGCGGGACATCGACGCCACCAGCCCCGATGGCCGGCTCTATCCCGAGTTCCGGCCCGAGCTGCGCGACGCCATGCTGGCCGAAACCCGGGCCTACTTCCGCGAACTGGTGACGAAGAACCTGGGCGCGGCCCACATCGTCGATGCCGACTTTCTGACGATCAACCAGCGCTTGGCGGAACATTATGGCATCCCCGGCGTATCGGGCAGCGCGATTCGGCGTGTACCTCGGCCGGAAGGCAGCCCGCGCGGTGGATTTTTGACGCAGGGTGCCGTGCTGAAAGTCACGGCCAACGGCACGAGCACCTCGCCGGTGTTGCGTGGCGTCTGGGTACTGGACCGCGTGCTGGGCAAGCCGCCGCAACCGCCGCCGCCAGACATTGCCGCCATCGATCCTGACCTGCGCGGTACGACCACGGTCCGCGAGCAACTCGACAAGCATCGCAGCAATGCGGTCTGTGCGTCGTGCCATAGTCGAATCGATCCGCCTGGGTTCGCGCTGGAGAGCTTTGACGTGATCGGCGGCTGGCGGACCCGCTACCGCCACATGGGCGACGAGGGCGATTTCCCCGAACCATCGCTGTTCCTCAACGTGCCGGCGAACACCAAGCTGGAAATGTTTCGCTTCGGCCTGCCGGTGGACGCCAGCGGTGCGACCGCCGAGGGCCAACCTTACCAGGATATCGTGGAGTTCAAGAAACTGCTGCTGGCCAGCGAAGAGCAGATCGCCCGCAACCTGCTGGAACGGTTGATCCACTACGCCACCGGCGCTCCGGTCACTTTCACCGACCGGGCCCAAGTCGAACGCATGCTCAAGGCCAGCGCGAAGGACCGCCACGGCGTGCGCACGTTGATTCAACAGGTCGTCACGAACCCGATTTTCACCCGGAAATAGACCCGCCTCCGACTTCGGAGCATCCCCACCGAAAGGACCACCATGTTTGCAACCGACATCAATCGCCGTGCCTTCCTGCGTGGCATGGGCGTCTCGCTGGCCTTGCCGTTCTTGGATGCCTGGCAGCCGCTGCGGGCCGCGGCAGGCAGTGCGCCGCCGCGCCGCTTCGTGGCCATTCAGACCACGCAGGGCATCATGCCGCACCTGTTCTTCCCGGAGAAGGGTGGTCGCGACTACGAGCCTTCGCCGTACCTCAAAATCCTGGAGCCGCTGCGCGACGACTTCACGGTCTTCTCC
>JAEUIF010001179.1 GCA_016795185.1 Planctomycetia bacterium
CGCCCGCCGCTCGCCCGGACCTGCTACACCTGCGGTACCACGTAAAGCGTAAACTGCAACGTCGAGGTCTGCTGGCCGATCTTGATGGTCAAGATGCGCTGTCCCTGGATGTTGCCGACGATGCGATTCTCATTCAACCGGACGGCCAGCGTCAACGATTTCTGCATGTTCTGCCATTCGAGCTGATTGGAGTCCCGGCTCACCTGGAAGTAAATCAGGTTGGCCAGGGCGGGCAAAGCGCGCGGCGGCCGGGGCGCGTGCTCGAAGCGCAACCCTGCTTGCCCCATGCGGAAGATCGTATCCACGCGATCCGAGCTGCCGATCTTCATGTCGAGCATGCCCGGATGCGTGAGCAGGCGAATGGTCTCTTCCGGGTTGAGCGAACTGAGCACGCCGATGAACATGTGCCAGTTTTCGACCCAGGCGGATTCGAGGGCCACCTGCATCCGCAGGCCCGCGCCGATGAACGGGCGTTCGCGGTATTCCGGCTCCAGCAGGTTATCGAGCAACGCATCGATCAGCTGCTTGACGCGCCAGAAGCAACCACCCAGGTCGTCGTGGTCGTAGCGCGGCAGGTCAGGGGTGCGGCGCGCGGCGTCGAAGATCGACAGTTGCCCGACGAGTCGGCACAGTTCCAGGTACGAGGTCAGCGGGTGGACGCCCTGCGCGTAAGCCATCACTTGCAGCAGCGCGTAGGCTTCGTTCAGCTCGCGCAGCTGGGCGAAAATCAGCGAGTCGCCCTGGTTGTGGCTGTCGAACGTGATCCCGCGCGAGGTCACCTGCGAGGACAGCACCTCGATCTTCTTGCCGACGCGGTCGCAGACGGCATGCAGAATGTCGTCTTCGAGCGGTCGCCAGGCATCGTCGGCGACCACGGGCGGAATGTACGCCTTGTTGATTTCCGGCGTCGCCTCGGCGCGCAGCGACTTGGTCACCTGCGCGATGGGCATCACTTCAAAGCCGGTGTGATCGGCGGTCGCGAAGAGCAACTTGAGGTTCAGCAGGCGGACGGCCAGCGGCTGCGGATTGACGCCGGTGTTCTCGTCTTCGAGTTCCTGGGTATCGAGCTTGTAGCGCGCGCCGTCGGCCTGGCCGTTGTCGGCAGCGTTGGCCTTGCCCAGATTCAGGACGGGCACGGCCAGATAGATCGTGACGTTGTTGCTCTTCTCGAAGGCTGGCTTCAGGTCGAGCGGCGGCAGCACACCGTCCTCGGGGATGGAAATCACCGTGCCGTCGCGCAGCCGGGCGCGCAACCCGCCGACCACGAAGCGGAAGTTGGACAGCGCGTCGCGGTCGATGTCGATGGAGCGCAGGCCCCAGTTGTAGTGCTGCGTCCACTGCTGGTTCCAATGCATCTGCTGGATCTGGTAGCGATGCATGGCCTGGAAATGGTGGGGCCGCAGGAACATGCCCTCGTGCCAGTGGACAGCGCGGGAGGTCATCAAACGTCGTACTCCTGAGCTACGGCAGGCGGACGCCGCGAGGGAGAGTTCGGCGGCGCTGGTGGGGCAACGGCCCACGCAGCACACCCTGGCGTCTCCTCGACGTCCGGGAATTATTCATTATGCCACGGTAAAAACGGGAAGCAAGGCAGGGCGGATAAATGTAGAAATGAACACCAGTCCAACAACCGCTCGCGGTTTAGCACCAGCGGCTCCATCGCGAGAATTCCGCTTTCCGCCGTCCGGTGTCCCCGCCGGCAATCGGCCTTCCCGTGCGGGGACCATACTTCT
>JAEUIF010001192.1 GCA_016795185.1 Planctomycetia bacterium
AGTCGTGCCTCCCGGGCCGTAATCGGTCCACCTCCACGCCCCCGGGAAAAGAGCAACCCACTGCCCGGTCAGTTAGGTTTTGGACGGCCGGGCGTATAATTCGTGATGAAACTTGAGGCGTAAGCCCGCTGTTGGGACCGCCGGAAACTGGCGCTGCAAACAGCGGGCTTACGCCCGCCGCTCGCCTGGAGCGGGCTTACGCCCGCCGCTCGCCTGGAGTGGGCTTACGCCCGCCGCTCGCCTGGAGCGGGCTTACGCCCGCCGCTCGCCTGGAGCGGGCTCACGCCCGCCGCGAATTATTTTCCCTTCTTCCGAAAATTCCTTCCCCCGCGCCGGACTCAGGCGGGAACTATTCTCCCAAAGACCAACCTGCATCTTCAGTAGGCCGTCGGTCGGTCCTGGATGGGAGACTGGAACATGCTGACTCTCTTCGGCAAGAAGCATACCCTGTGCGACGGCATCACTCGCCGTAACTTCCTCAAGATTGGTGCTTTCGGCGCGGGCCTGACCCTGGCCGACATGCTGCGGGCGAACGCCGCCGCGAACGGCAAGGCGAGCCGGCCGAAGTCGGTCATCATGGTCTGGCAGTGCGGCGGCCCGCCTCACCAGGATACCTATGACCTGAAGCCCGACGCTCCCGCCGAGATTCGCGGCGAGTTCCAGCCCATCGCCACCAACGTGCCGGGCATCCAGATCAGCGAATACTATCCGCTGCAAGCGAAGATCTTCGACAAGCTGGCGGTCATTCGCTCGGTGCGCCCGGTCGATGGCGGTCATTCCGACTGGGGCGTCAGCACGGGCTACAACGAGGAGTCGAACAAGCGCGAACACCATCCGTCGCTCGGTTCCGTCATCTCGAAAGTGCGCGGCGGCAGCAATGCCGACGTGCCGCCGTACGTCAGCTTGCGGGGCACCACCCCCGCCCTGCAAGCTGGCTATCTCGGCGTGGCCCACAACCCCTTCACGCCCAGCGGGCCGGGCATCGAGAACCTCCGGCTGGCGCGGGGCGTCGAGGCTCCGCAGCTGGACGACCGCCGCCACCTGCTCTCCAGCTTCGACACGCTGCGCCGCGACCTCGACTCCAGCGGCAGCATGTCCGCCCTGGACGCACACAACGCCCGCGCCTTCGACATGATCGCCTCGGGGGCCGTGCGCAATGCTCTGGACCTGAGCCGCGAACCGCAAGCCGGCCGCGACCGCTATAAGGGCATCGAGGGCTTTCTGACGGCCCGCCGCCTGGTGGAAGCCGGTGTCGGCTGCATCACGCTCTGCCTGGGCGGCAGCATCTGGGACACGCACTCGAACAACTTCCCCACGTTGAAACAAGCCATGCCGCCGCTGGACCGGGCGCTGTTCCACCTCATCAATGACCTGCACGACCGCGGCTTGCAGGACGACGTCATCACCGTGGCCTGCGGCGAGTTCGGCCGCACCCCGCGCATCAACAAGGAAGGTGGCCGCGACCATCACGGTTCGGTCATGTCCGTTCTCGTGGCAGGCGGCGGCCTGAAAATGGGCCAGGTCATCGGCTCGACCGATGCCCGCGCTGAACGCATCAAGGACCGGCCCTACTCGCTACCCCAGGTCTACAGCACCGTCTATCGCGCTCTCGGCATCGACCCCAGCCAGACCTTCCCCAATGCCGCCGGCCGCCCCATGTACATCCTCGACGACCGCGACCCCGTCACCGAGTTGCTGTAGGCAATTCAGTACTTCGGGCTTTCCAGCCCGACCGTCGCGACAGCGATAAGCCGCGCCTGAAAACGATTGCGGCGGGGACCAGTCCGCCGGCGCGACGGTCGGGCTGGAAAGCCCGACGTACAAGCAAGGCGGCGAGTCGCTGACACCACACGGCGGGGATAAACCCCGCCGCTCGCCTCGATCAACGCGAGCCGATCCATGATGCGTACCACACTCGGCCTGCTGATTCTTGTGCTCGCCGCGCACCCCGGACGCGCGGACGAGGCCGACGTGCTCTATAGCCGGCACGTGCAAGCGGTGTTCAGCCGCCTCGGCTGCAACGGCGGGACGTGCCACGGCGCGGTGCAGGGCCAGAACGGCTTCAAGCTGTCGCTGTTCGGCGCGGATGCAGCGAAGGACTACGCGCACCTGCTGCAAGGCGATGGCGGCCGACGCTTGAACCTGCACGATCCCGCCCAAAGTTTGCTGCTCCTGAAAGCCACGGGCCAGGTGGCCCACCAGGGTGGCAAGCGCACGGACGTGGGCAGTCCAGAATACGAACTGCTGCGTCGCTGGCTGGCAGCCGGCGCGCCGCAAGATGCGCTCGCAGCCTCCGAGGTGCGCTCGCTGACGGTCGCGCCGGCGGAGCAGGTCATCAAGCCGGATGCCAGCTATCGCCTGCGGGTCGAAGCTCACTTCGCCGATGGTTCCCGCGCGGACGTGACGGCCCTCTGTTCCTACGAAGCGCTCGATCCCAGCGTGGCCACGGTCAATGCCAGCGGTGTGGTGGAAGCACGCGGCGTCGGCGCGGCGGCTTTGCTGGTCCGCTATCGTGCGGTGCCCGCGCTGGCCCAGGTGCTCGCACCGCGACCGGGCGACGAACCGTTTCCCGAAGTGCAGCCCGAGAACTTCATCGACCGGCACGTACTGGCCCGACTGCGCCAGTTGAATATCCCGCCCTCGGCCCCGGCGAACGATGCCACCTTCCTGCGCCGCGCCTGCCTGGACGTGACCGGCGAACTGCCGACGAGCAGCGAAGTGCGGGCTTTTCTCACGGACGCCGACCCGCACAAGCGCGTCAAGAAGATCGACGAGTTGCTGGCCCGGCCGGGCCATGCCGCGCTGTGGACCCTGAAGTTCTGCGACCTGCTGAAAGCCAGCGACTGGGGCGAGTTCGGCGTCCACATCGCCACGGAGCACGACGCGCCGCGCTTTCAAGCCTGGGTGCGTGCCCGCCTGGAAGAGAATTTGCCCTACGACCAGTTCGTCGAACGCATCCTCACCGCCACCAGTCGCGAAGGCCGGTCGCTCGAAGCGTACGCCCAGGAAGCAATCGCCGTGCAGGAAGGCTACGGCCCGAACCGCACTGATCTCGACATCTACCAGGCCCGTCGGACGCTCGATCTCTACTGGCAGCGCAACCACGCCCACGGCGTCAACGCCGCGCAGCAGGTGGCCCATGCGTTTCTCGGCCTGCGGCTCGAATGCGCCCAGTGCCATCGCCATCCGGCCGACGTCTGGCAGCAGGATGATCTGCTCAGCTTCGCCAATTTCTTCGTGCGCGTGCGGCCCGTGGGCAGCAAGAACGACAACGCGAAAAGGTTCCCCGAACACGCGGCCCTGGGCAAAATCTTCGAGGCCGAGGCAAAAAAGCTCGGCGAGGAAATCAAGCAGCTGCGCGACGGCGCGCTGAAACAGGCCGAGGCCGCGTTCAAGGACGCGAAGAACGACCCTGCCGCGAAGCAACGCCTCGACGAGGTGCGCGGCCAGGTCAGCGCGCTGGAACGGCGCAGCAAGGCCCTGCCGGGCGTCGCCAGCCGGCTGTTGCATCACGAAGTTCATTTGCTGACCAAAGACGTACCGCTGGCCAGCGTCACCAGCCCGCTTGGCACGCAAACCTCGAAGCAGTTTCGCCTGCCCGGCGAGAAGCAAGCACTCGAAGTACCCGCCGATCAAGACCCGCGCACCGTCGTCATGGCCTGGCTGCGTCGGCCCGACAATCCGTACTTCGCGAAGGCCATCGTCAACCGCGTCTGGGCGCACTACTTCGGCCGGGGCATCGTCGATCCGCCGGACAACCTGTCGCCCTTCAACCCGGCCACGCACCCGGAACTGCTGCAAGCGCTGGCCCAGGGTTTCGTCGCCAGCGGCTACGATCTGCGCTGGCTGCACCGCACCATCCTGCACAGCGGCACGTATCAGCGCTCCAGCACGGCGACGCCGGCCAACGAACTCGACCGCGCCAACTACGCCACCTTCTACTTCCGCCGCCTGCCCGCCGAGGTGCTGATCGACCTGCTCAATCAGACGACGGGCACCACGGAGAAAATGGGCATGGAGCGCTATCACTGGCCCGCGCATCTGAAAGCCATTGAACTGCCGATGCCGCCGAAGGGCGCTGCGGGCGGCGACGCACCGACGAACGCCTTCGTCCACTTCATGCTGGAGAGTTTTGGCAAGCCGGCCCGCAACGCGGCGGTGCAGTGCGACTGCGAGCGCGACCCCAGCGCGACCATGCTGCAAGTGCTCAGCCTGGCCAACCATCCGCGCGTCTGGGAGAAGATCGCCGACCCGCAAGGCCGTGCGGCGCGGATCGCCAAGGATACTTCCGACAACCGGCAACGCATCGAGGAACTGTACCTGACCACGCTGAGCCGCTATCCGACGGATGCGGAACGGCGAGCCTGTGAACAGTACCTGAAGGGTGCGTCCTCGCCGGTGCAAGGCGTTCAAGGGGTTCTTTGGGGTCTCATCAACACGCGCGAATTTCTATTGAACCATTAGCGGTTCGCGACGCTTCGCAGAAGCATGGAACGACCTCACGCTTCTGCGAAGCGTCGCGAACCGTGCGGAGCGCAAGATGAATCGTCGCGACTTTCTGCGCATCGGCGGCCTCGGCCTTTGCGGCGTCAATCTGCTCGATATGGTCCGCGCTCGCGCCGCCTCGGTCGGGCAACCTTCGCCGAAAGCGAAGCAACTGCTCGTTTGCTGGCTGGGCGGCGGCCCGCCGCACCTCGATATGTTCGACATGAAGCCCGACGTGCCGAGCAACCGGCGCAGCGAGTTCAAGCCGATTCGCAGCAACGTGCCGGGCCTCGATGTTTGCGAACTCATGCCGGGGCTGGCCCAGCGTGCCGATCAGTACACCATCATTCGCTCGGTCAGCACGCTCAACAAGCCGGGCAACCACGGCGAAGCACCTTATTACTGGCTAACCGGCAACCCGCGCCGGCCCACGGGCACCGAAGAGTATCCGATGTACGGCAGCGTCGTCTCGAAATTGCGGCCCGGTCCCGCCGACCTGCCGACCTGTGCCACGCTGGGCGTCATCGACTGGCACACGCACAACGCCATCGGCAACAGCTTCCTCGGCCCCGCGTACGCGCCCTTCGTCTGCGATCCCGCGAAGTCGAAGGATGCCATGACGCGCATGCTGACGCCGCAGCACGAGCTGCCGTCGTTCGAGCGCAACACGGAGTTCCTGAAAGCCATCGACCAGGGCCTGCGCCGGCTCGACGGCCAGGACGCCCTCATCGCCGGTCTGGACCGGCACCAGCAGACGGCGTTCGACATCCTGCGCTCGCCGAAACTCCGGCAAGCGGTGGACCTGGCGCGGGAACCGGACAAATCGTTGCAGCGCTTCAGCCGGCTAGTCGACGCCAAGCCGCGCTTCGACGATGGCAACCCGCTGCATTTCCTGCTGGCGCGGCGATTGATCGAAGTCGGTGTACCGGTGGTTCACTTCAATTTCGGCTACTGGGACTGGCACTCGGACCTGTATAAATCCGGCCGGCGCATGCTGCCGGTCTTCGACGCCTGCCTGTCGGCGCTGCTCGACGACCTCGGCGAGCGCGGCCTGCTGGAATCGACCATCGTGCTGGCGCTGGGAGAAATGGGCCGGGTGCCGGGCGGCGCGTCGAGCGGCCACAACGACTATGCACAGTTCGTGCTCTGCGCCGGCGGCGGCTTCAAGGGCGGCAATGTCGTGGGCGCTACCGACAAGTTCGGCGACCGCGTGGCCGACAAGTTCTACAAGGTCGAAAGTTTCGGCCGCACGCTTTATTACTTGCTGGGCATCGACCCGGACACCATCGTCCACACGCCGGCCAACCGGCCGATCAAGCTGATCGCGGAGGAAGCGCCGCTCATCAAGGAAGCGCTGGCGTAAGCGCTGCGCGAAAGTAGCCCGCCGCTCCGCGGCGGAACGAGCGGCATAGCCGCGTGTGTAGCGCCAGTGATTGGCTGCTCTGGCAATTGCAATAAGCCACGATGCCCGGTTCGACAAACGTCGTCTGTCGAACCGGGCATCCTGGTTATTCGTGTCGCGGTGGGTCGGTTTACCGCCGGTTGGACACTCGCGGCGGCACCGCTCGTGCCGCCGCGGAGCGGCGGGCTACATCAGGGAAAATCCTTGCGGAGTTGCTCGCCGAAGGCGGCTTCCAGCCGGGGCGGCCAGCGTGGCATGACGTAAACGCCATAGCTGCCGCCGCCGTTGCCGACCTTGATGAGCAACTGGTTCTTCCCCGCCTTGAAGTGGAGCGTCGCCACGTTCTGATCGGCGGCGACGCCGCGGCCGCCGTGATGGTGGACGACCTGCTGCCGGTTCAGCCAGACGGTCAGGTGGTCGTCGCTGCCGAAGCCTACCACCAGCGACGCCGGTTCCCTCAACTCGAACTCGTGCCAGAGGTAGAGCGTCACGTTGTCGTTGTGCGCCTGTGTCGCCAGGTTGATGTTGGCACCGACGGTCATCGCCGAGAATTCCTTCCAACCGACCGGCGCGCCGCCCCGGCCGGGATAGGACTTCTTGAGGTCCACTTCCTTTTCCGGCGGGTGCGCGGTGTTGAAGTGGACGCCGTTGGCGTTGTCGAAATAACCGATGGCGTACCACTTGCCGCGCAGCGAGGGCAGGCCGTTGGCTTCCAGGGTGGCCAGGACGGTATCGTTGCGCGTTGCCTGCTTGACGTAGCGCGGCGCGGCCTGGGCTGGCGCGAGTTGCACCTGGTCGACGAAGGCGGTGTTGTCGCCGCCGCGCGGGTTCAGCGCCTCGAAGGTGATGACGTGGCTGCCCGCGCTCAGGGTGAAATTGCCGGTGACCTGGGCGGTGTAGGTGTTGCCCAGGGGCGTGAACTCGCCGACCGGCTTGCCATCGATCAGCACGCGGAAGGTCTGGCTGGAAGCCTGGGTGTTCTTGCGTTGGGCCGCCAGGAATTCGAGGCAATACTCCCCGGCCGGCAGGACGACGGTCTGGCTCATGCCGCCGTTGTATTGCAGGAAGGCGACCTGCGTGCCCTGGGGGGCCGGCGGATTGGCGGCCGTGTAGCCGGAAGCGTTGCCGGCCACGCCCGCCGTGCCGGTGTAGGTCCAGGCCGTGCCAGTGGGTTTGTGCCGGAAGGCGTCGTGAAAACCGACGCCGACGCTGGGCGTCTCGAAACTGGAGTCCTTCAGCACGCCGCGCGGGTCGAAGGCGGGCTTGGTGGCCGGCGCTGCGCCGGTGCCCCCCTGTTCGTCGGGCGTGGACCCGCCGAACAGCATCATGCCGGCCACGAGCAGCACCGTCAGGCCGATCAGGCCGAAGCTCAGCCAGCCCAGCAAGCGCCGCCAGAGGGGCGAGCGTTCCGACCAGTTCTCGACCTGCGTGCGCCGCGCCGGGGTCGCGGGCAGCGGCGCGGGCAGCGGGGCCGTCGGCGGGGAAGGCGGCGTGGCCGGCGTGGTCCGCAGCCGGGATGGCCGCCGCGCCGTCGTGAACGCCGCTTCCAGCGACGGCAGCGCCGCCGCCACTTCATTCGGCGCCTGATAGCGGTCGGGCGGCCGTTTTGCCAGCATCCGGTGCAGCACCTGGGCTACGTTGGCCGGCACTTCCGGCCGCACTTCCTGCACCGGCTTCGGCTCCACGCTCTGATGTTTCAGCAGTTTCTCGGTCAACGTCGCGCTGCCGAACGGCGGCTGCCCGGTGAGCAAGCAATAGAACGTACAGCCCAGGCTGTAGATATCGGAGCGAATGTCCGCGCTGCCGAAGTCGATCGCCTGTTCCGGGGACATGTAGTCGGGCGTGCCCTGCATCGTCGTATTGCCAGCCAGGCGGGTCAGGTTGCGGGTCGGACTGGCGGCGGCGGGCTGCGTCAGGCGGGCCAGGCCGAGGTCGAGAATCTTGACCAGGCCCCACGGCCCCATCAGGCAGTCGCTACTGCTGCTGCTGGACGTGGCGGAAGGCTTCTTGACCAGCAGATTGGAAGGTTTGATGTCGCGGTGAATCAGGCCCTTTTCGTGCGCGTGCTGCAAGCCCAGCGCCGCTTGCCGGATGTAATCGACCGCATGCTCGACCGGCAGCCGGCCCTGCTGCTTGACGAGTTTCTCCAGGTCGGTGCCTTCGACGTATTCCATCGCCAGCACCAGCATGGAACCGACCGGGCCGGCATCGTAGGCATGGACGATGTTGGGATGGGAAATCTGGCTGAGGACTTCAATCTCGCGATAGAAGCGGGCGACCACTTCCTTGTCGGCCAGCACCTCGGGGCGCAGCACCTTCAGGGCGACGATGCGCTGCATGGCCTGGTGGCGGGCCTTGAAGACCTGGCCCGCGCCGCCCTCGCCGAGCTTGTCGAGCACGACATAGGAACCGAGCAGCAGCTGCGCGCCGCGGCCGGCGAGCAGCAACCGGGCCTGGTAGACGGTGAGCCAGCCGCGCTCGATCAGGGCGGTGGCCAGGGCCTTTGAATCGGGAAAGCGCCGTTGCAAGTCGCGGACAATCTCATCGAGCTGCACCGCCGTCAGCAGCCGATGCTGGCGCAGCTGGTCGACCAACTGAGTGACGGCGTCCACTGGCATGCTGGTTCGTCCGCGGACTGGAGCGGAGTCCCGTACCCACGACTGTTGAATTATAGAACGGTTTGTACGATTTCACACGCGCCGAGCGTGCCGTGCGACAATTTCCGGTTCGGAGCGCCACGAAGCACGACTGGGTGGCACGTCCCTCGGTACCCCGAGGGCGTGCGAGTCGCGCACACGCCCGGCGAGTACGCCGAGCGTGCCACCCGTCCAGCCTTTCGCTCACAGGTCGGGGAACAGAGTTCCCGCGATCGGCGGGCGACCGCCCCTTCTGGAGCGGCGCGGGGTTTCGGCATGCACCGGGAAGAAACGCAGCCAGCCGGGGTAGGGCCGGAACGGCAGCGGCGTCGCCTCGGCGACCGTGAAGCCGTAGAGCACGGGCGGCTGGAACCACTCGGCGAAGTTCAGGTGTCGGGGGCGGTCGGCGGCAAAGTCCTCCACCGTTCGGTAGGCCACGCAGCCCGTCAATTCGCACTGGCCGATGACGCCGCCGACCACCCGAGCCTGGTCGCGCAGGTCATCCGGCAGCAGCGCCCAGATCGCCGGGTCGTCGGCCGATACCTGGGCGGCATGAATCAGGATCGGACCGCGGCGCGCCGTCGGCCAGCGGCGGACCTCCACGGTCTTCAGCCCCCGGACCAGCAGCGTGGCCCACGGTTGTTTCACGGACAGGGCGTACTGGGCTTCGCTCATCCCTGGCATCCTGACGGCGGGTGCGGGGGCTGGTTGTCCATCGGCGCGGCGGCGGGCTTTATGGTATCATGAAACCAGCGCTTCAGAACCTCCTCTTCCCTTGCGGACGGGAGCGCCTGTGGCGGCGTGAATTATCAGTTCAGCCGATTTTGCCGGGCTGTACTATTGCGAAAAATTTCCGCAATGCGTACAACCGAGGTAGGCAGGCACCGCTCTCCCTCGGCATCCGGCATCGATATTGCATACGGACAGTTCCAAAGTCGCCTGGTCCGGATAGCGGAAGCGTCAACCCGACACGAGACTGGCATGCCGGTTCGAATCGCAAATCAGGCTGAACCGATCCCCGGATACAAGCTCATCGAGCGTCTGGGGCGGGGCGGCTTCGGCGAAGTCTGGAAGGCCGAGGCGCCGGGCGGATTGCTCAAAGCCATCAAGTTCGTCTACGGCGACCTCGAAGACGCCACCAACAAGGACAAGGCCAGCGGCGGCAGCCAGGAGTTGCGCGCCCTGAACCGCGTCAAGACGGTGCGCCACCCGTTCATCCTGTCGCTGGAGCGGGTGGACATCGTCGAGGGCCAGCTCGTCATCGTCATGGAGCTGGCCGACAAGAGCCTCCAGGACCGCTATCGCGAATGCCAGGAACTGGGCTTGCCTGGCATCCCGCGCGAGGAGTTGCTCCGCTACGTCGAGGAAGCAGCGGAAGCCCTCGACCTGATGAACACCGAGTACCAGCTCCAGCATCTCGACATCAAGCCGCAGAACCTGTTCCTGGTCCGCAACCACGTCAAGGTCGCCGACTTTGGCCTCGTCAAAGACCTCGAAGGCATGAAGGCGTCGATCACCGGCGGCGTGACGCCGCTGTATGCCGCGCCGGAAACGTTCGAGGGCTGGGTCAGCCGCTACAGCGACCAGTACAGCCTGGCCATCGTCTACCAGGAATTGCTCACCGGGCAGCGGCCGTTCGACGGCAGCAACGCCCGGCAGCTGCTGCGGCAGCACGTCGAGCAGGAACCGGATGTCTCGTCGCTGCCGTCGGCCGACCAGGTGGTGATCGCCCGCGCGCTGGCCAAGAAGCCGAACGACCGCTACCCCAGCTGCGGCTACATGGTGCGCCTGTTGCGTAGCGGTGGCAGCGAAGCCGCGGAGCTAGGCGGCGCGTCCCCGCCGGCCGCCGCACCAGCCCAGGTACAATGGGCCACGCCGAAGCAAGCACCGACCCCCGACAGCGGGCCGCCCAGCGCCTGGGACCGCCCCGCCGAGGAACAGACGCGCAACCTGGGGCCGCGCGCGGACGAGTCGCCGCGGGGGTCGGCCACGGCTCGGCCGTCGGTCGCCGACACCGGACCGCCCGCGCAGGGCCGTGAAAGTCCGCCCTCCGCCACCAACCGCGTGGCGGTGCAGCCGGCCGCGCCCGTCGAGTTCAAAGGCCCCGGCATGCTCTTCCCGGCCTTGGTGGTTGGGCTGGGGCAGATGGGGCTGGCCGTGCTGCTGCGACTGCGCGAGGCCATCTGCGAACGCTTTGGCGATATCGAGACGCTGCCCAACATCCGCCTGTTGGGCATCGACACCGACCCCGACGCCGTCACCGCCGCGACCCGTGCCGGCAAGGGCGCGGCACTGGTCGGCCGCGAGTTGCTGCTGACGCGCCTCAACCGCCCCGCGCACTTCGTCAAACCGCGCGACGGGGCCGTTGGTTATCAGACCTGGCTCGACCCGCACCTGCTGTACCGCATTCCGCGCAATCAGCAAACGGCGGGCCTGCGTTTTCTCGGCCGCCTGGCCTTCACCGACAACTACCGCGAAATCGCCGACCGGCTGCGTGGCGAGCTGGGTGCTTGCTCCGAGGCCGACGCGGTCGCCACCGCCGACCGCCAGTCCAAGCTCGGCATGCGCTCCAACCGGCCGCGCGTTTACGTCGTCAACAGCCTGGCCGGCGGCACCGGCGGCGGCATGTTCATCGATGTCGCCTACCTGTCCCGCTTCTTCCTCAAGCAGCTGGGCTATGCGCAGCCCGATCTGGTCGGCCTGTTCTTCGTGCCACCCGCCGAGTATCGGGCCAACCGGCCGACGGCGCTGGGCAACACCTACGCGGCACTGGCGGAGTTGCACCACTTCAGCGCGCCGGATGTGACCTACACTGCCCGCTACCTGGCCAAGGAAGCACCGCTGACCGACGCCGACCCGCCTTTCGGCCGTTGCCTGCTCTTGCCGCAGGACCCTGAGGAAGCCAAGAACCGCGAATGGACCGGCCTGGCCGCCGGCTTCCTGCTGCGCGACATGCTGTCGCCGCTGGGTCGCGCCGCCGATACGCGCCGCGCCACCCTGCTGCCGGCCGCCGCCGCGCCCGCCCCGGTGCTGACCTCTTTCGGCATGCATCGCCTGACCTGGCCGCGCCGCCCGCTGGTCCAGCAGATCGCCCGCCGCATCTGCCTGCGGCTGGCGCAGCGCTGGACCGCCAAGGACCCCTCGAACATCCAGGACACCGTCGCCAACTGGGCGCGCGACCAGTGGGCCAAGCGTCAGCTGGAAGCCGACCGGCTCATCGCTTGCCTGAAGGCTGCCAGCGAGGGCGTGCTCGACGCCGTTCCCGAGGAAATCTTCACCGAGATGGCCCAGGAGTTCGCCAAGCAGGTGCCCAGCGGGGCCAACCCCGATCCTGCCCTGGTGCAGCGCACCCTCGAAGGGCTGGAACGGTTGGTCGGTCGGCCGGACTCCGAAAAGCCGATGCCCAAGGCCCCGCTGCTCGCCGAGGGCCTGGAAAACGCCGCCCGCACCCTGCTCGGCACCTGCGAGCAGAAGCTGGCGGAGATGGCCGTCCACCTGGTCGAGCAGCCCAAGTTCCGGCTGGCTGGCGCCGAGGAAGCCATCCGCCAATTCAACACCATTCTGCAAACGGCCATCCAGCAGCAGGAGCCGTTGTGCGAGGAGTTCCTGGGCAAGTCGAACGGAGCGCACGCCCGCATCACCGGCTTGCTCGAGGTGCTCAAGCTGCCGACGGCCAAGCGCAAGGGACCGAGCACCTCCACCGCGGAACTGACCGAGCTGTTCCGCATCTACCCGACGCTGCGGCTGCGCGGGCTCATCATGCTGCGGACGCTGACCATCTTGCGCAGCCTGCGCGGCAACTGCCCGGAGTACCTGCGCGAGTTCACCTTCTGCCGGACCCGGCTGCTCGACCTGGTGAAAGCCTTCGAGACGCCGCTGCCCTTGCCCAAGGCACTGGACCTGGGGTCGGGCCGTGACCTGTTCCCACCGGGCTGCCAGACCCTGGACGAAGCCGTCAACCAGTTCATGACCAAGCTGACCGAGGAAGAGTTGCACGACATCGACACGCGCGTGCAGGCGCTGCTCAAACGGCAGTTTACCGCGCTGGTCCACGTCTGCACCACGGCGGCCAACCTGCTCCGCGACCTGGAAACGGCCATGCAGCAGGAGCTGGAAACCTTCGTCGCCGGCCGACTCGGTTCCTCGAACGCGGTCGAAACGTTCCTGGGCCAGTACCCCCAAGACAAGACCGCCCGCCAGGAGATCGCCGCGGCCCATCAGGAAGCGGCCCCGTCGCTGACCGTCGAGCCGAACGCACCGTCGAACGAGTTGACCGTGGTCGTGGTGCCAACGGATGCGGCCTCCGACAAGTTCTGCGAGCAGGCGCGGCAGGCGCTGCCCCAGGCCGAGCTGACGCGCGGCCCCAAGGGTGACGACATTCTGTTCTTCCGCGAGCGCCTTGGCCTGCGCGTGACCGACCTGCCGCAAACCGGCGCGGCCGCGCACGAAGCTTACGTGCAGATGACCAAGATGGAACACATGTCGCCGCACACCCGCAGCGACGTGACCGACTGGCGTCTGCCGCCGCCGCATTGAGCCGCCACCAAAGCCGCTCGCGCGGCAGCGGAAGTCGCCAGACTTCCGACCTCCTCTCGAAAGCCTGCCGACTTCCGCTACACCAATCTCGAAAATGTCCGGACGTTTGGAGTGCAGCGGTCAGCAACTTGCCAGCGGGGAAAGAGGATTGGTGCATTCATGCTACACGTCGAGACTCCGCAAAGCGTCTGCAACTTCGGCCTGGCCCGGTGCGACATCACGCCGCCGGTGGGCATCTACCATCGCATGTGGGGAGCGGCCACGCACGAACGCGCCTCGGGAGTGCATCGGCCCCTGTCGGCGACGGCCGTGGTCCTGCAAGCGGTGCAGGCGTCGGCTGCGCCAGAGCATGAAGTAATCTTGCTGGCAGTCGATCACTGCCTGCTCTGGGCGCCGGAGATGGACGCGCTGCTCACGGATGTGGCCCGCCAGGCCGAGGTGCCGCGCGAAACCATCCTGGTCGCCTTCTCGCACACCCACGCGGCAGGGTTGATGGATCGATCGCGCGCCCACCTACCTGGCGGCGAACTGATCGCGCCGTATCTCGATGACCTGGCGACGAAGCTGGCGGCAATTACCCGACAGGCCCGCGGTTCGCTGCAACGAGCGACCATCGCGTACACCACTGGCCGTTGCGCGCTGGCGGCCCACCGCGATTTCTTCGACGAGGGCAGCCGGCAGATCGTCTGCGGCTTCAACCCTCTCGGCTCCGGCGACGATACGGTGCTCGTCGGCCTGGTAACGGGCGGTGAAGGCCAGGTGCTGGCGACGCTGGTCAACTACGCTTGCCATCCGACGACGCTGGCCTGGGAGAACACGCTCATCAGTCCGGACTTTCCGGGTGCCATGCGCGACGTGGTGGAAGCGGCGACGGGCGCGCCGTGCGTGTTCTTGCAAGGGGCGTCGGGCGATCTGGGGCCGCGCGAGGGCTTTGTCGGCGATACCGCCGTGGCCGACCGCAACGGCCGGCAACTGGCTCATGCGGTGCTGGCAGCGCTCGAAGCGTTGCCGCCGGCTGGCACGCGCTTCGAGTACACCGGGCCAGTCGTCTCCGGGGCCACGCTGGGCAGCTGGGCGCATCGACCGCTGGAAGCCCCACGCCTCGAAGCGCAGACGCAGTGGCGACTGCGGCGCTGGACACTGCCGCTGCCCTACCGCGCGGACTTGCCCGATCTCGAACGAATGCGCACCGAGCGCGCGCACTGGCTGGCCGAGGAGCAGGCAGCGCAACAGGCCGGCGATACCGTGAAGGCCCGCGATTGCCATGCGCAGGTCGAGCGCCGCGACCGCCAGCTGGTGCGCCTGGCCGTGCTGCCCGCAGGCAAGGAATTCCCGCTGCCCTTGGCGCTCTGGCAAATGGGCGACGCCTGCTGGTTCGCCGTCGAGGCCGAGCACTACCAATACCTACAGCGCACGATTCGGGGCCGCTTCCCCCGCATGCCAATCTTCGTGCTGACCATCGTCAACGGTTCGCGCCCCTCCTACCTGCCGACGGCGGACGCCTACGGCAAGGGCATCTACCAGGAAACCGTCGCGGTGCTCGCGCCGGGCTGCCTGGAGCAAGTCGTCGAGGGGGTGAGCAAGCAAATCGCGGCGTGGGTATAATGGCGGGCAGTGCGATCTCCACCGGCCCGGAGTGCCCCGCGATGGACCCCAAGGACATTCAACGTTACCTGCGTCGTCAGCCGTTCGCGCCGTTTCGTCTCGTCACCTCGGGCGGCACGACCTACGACATCAAGCACCCGGAGATGGTCCTGCTGTCCCGGCGCGCGGTGGACATCGGCTTGAGCAGCGACCCAGCCGACACGATTGCCGAACACATCGTCACCGTGTCGCTGGTGCATGTGCAACGCCTGGAAGCAGCGGGCAGCACGGCGGAGAAATAGCCGCGACCACACGCAATTCCCACGTCAAAGCCTCGGAGACCGCCGCGCATGTCCACCGCCTTGATCGACCTGTTGCGCAGTGCCCGCGTCTACGACCTGGAACAGCCGCGCTTCGCCGGGATGCCCATTCACCCCGCGCACAAGCCTGGCTATTTCTACGCACTGCACCGCCGCCACCGCGACCAGTGGCAACCGGAGAAGCAAGGCCCGCGCACCGGGGCCGCCGGCACCATGACGCTGATGGAACATTCCGGCACCCACATCGAAATATGGTTGTCGATACCGTAGGTCTGTGCTAGAACTAGGTTCGGTCCCAGAAGAGGAGCCGAACCATGAAGCCCGTCGCGTTCAGCTACATCCGCTTCAGCACGCCAGAGCAGCGAAAAGGCGACAGCCTGCGCCGCCAGACGGAAGCCGCCGCCGCCTGGTGCTCGCGGAACAACGTCCGTCTGGACGAATCGACCACGCTGCACGACCTCGGCAAATCCGCCTACCTCGGCGAGCACCGCAAGAACCCCGACCGCCACGCGCTGGCTGCGTTCCTGAAGCTGGTCGAGGGCAACCGCGTGCCGAGGGGTTCCTATCTCATCATCGAATCCCTGGACCGCCTGACGCGCGAGCATGTCCGCGCCGGCCTGATGCTGCTGCTGGGGCTGATCGAAGCCGGCGTGCGCATCGTCCAGCTGTCGCCTTCGGAACTCGTCTACGACGAACGTTCTGACGAAATGGGTCTGATGCTGGCCATCGTGGAACTGTCGCGAGGGCACCGGGAGAGCAAGCGGAAATCCGACCTGAGCGGCCCAGCGTGGCGCAGGAAGAAAGCAGCGGCGAAGGAAGGCGTCATCGTCACGGATCGGCTGCCGGCCTGGGTGAAGGCCGAGGGCGGCAAACTGGTGTTGATTCCGGAGCGCGCGAAGTTGGTGAAGCGCATCTTCAAGATGGCTGGCAGCGGCTATGGGACGCCGAGCATCGTTGCAAAGCTGAACCGGGAGGGCGTGCCAGCCATCGGCAAGACGGGACGATGGGTGAAAGGCTACGTCGGCAAGATACTCCGGGACCGCCGCGCCGTTGGAGAGTATCAACCGCGCACCGGCAAGAAGCGCGTGCCAGACGGCGAGCCGGTCAAAGGGTACTTTCCCGCCGTTGTGACGGAAGAGGAGTTCTTCGCGGCCCGTGCCGGCGCTGCCGAGCGGGGCACGCTTCGAGGCCGGCTGGGTACGCAGGCCATCAACGTCTTCGCCGGCTTGGTCAAGAGCGCACGCGAAGGCGACGGTTACTACATGACGCAGCGCGTCGAGCGCGGGCAGAAACACTACGTCATGGTCACCAGCAATTCACAGAGTGGTTCGCCCTGTTGGTCGTTCCCCTACCCGGCCTTCGAGCGGTCGATTCTTGCGCTGCTCAAGGAAGTGGACCCCCGCGAAATCGTGGTGAAGGACCGGGGCGGCAACGCCGTGATGGAGTTGAGCGGCGAGCTGGGCACGGTCGAGGGCAAGATCGCGGAGCTGGAAGCCGAACTGCTGGCGGGCGACGTGCCTTCTCTGACGCGGGTGCTGCGCACGCTGGAAGAGCGTAAGGCAACCATTGCAGCGAAGCTGGCCGAGGCGCGGGCGAAGGCAGCCCACCCGCTGGCCGAGGCGTGGGGCGAATACGGTTCACTACTGGCGGCGCTGGACTCCGCGCCCGACCCGGAAGACGCGCGGCTGCGCATGCGGTCGGCGCTGCGGCGGATCGTCGATGACATTTGGCTACTTGTGGTGCCGCGCAAGATGACGCGGCTGGCGGCCGTGCAAATTCACTTCAAGGGCGACGGGCGCCGCGAATATCTCATCTATTACCGGCCGCCCCACCACAGTTTCGCCGGGCGCAAGGAGGGCCGCACGCTGGCCGCCTCGTTGATGAACTTTGGCGCGGACAAAGCCATCGACCTGCGCGACCCGGAGCAAGCCGCCGAGTTGGCGGCGCTGCTGACCGAGGCGGACCTCGGCGAACTGGAAACCACACTGGAGAAGCTGACGCGCCGTCGCGTCGGCGGATAGAATCACCACCATCGGGACCGCGCGGCTGATCCCCGCGCGCAGGCCCCGGCCAGGCGAGCGGTAGCTCCATGCCGCCGACCTGGCCGGAGCCGGCCCGTTCAATATGGAGCCGAGAGCATGACAGAAGAACTGTGGCGGACAGCACTGGCAACGATCAGAAATCGTTTCCTGATAGGGCATGAATCACATCCAGGATTGAAAGTAGCGCTTGTCCACGGCTTGCCGGCACCTACGGAAACAAACGAAGGTGAGTTGCATCCGCCGTGGTCAAGAATCAAGGATAAAACCATTGAAACAATGGCAGAGTTGTACACCGCCGATGTGAAGGGCGTTGGTTTTCAGTTCTTCGGAGAGGCTTCCTACGGGCCACGTTGTCGGGCATTTCGCAACCACTTTGTATCCGTCAACTTTGCTGGCTATCGGCTGCTCAGGCTACTCGGCAATGATGCTGCCAAATGCTTGCGAGACATTCCGGACAACCGCCTAACCGAAGCGCATCAGGACTCGCTCATAGAGCGGCCGGATTTGTATTGCTGGCTGTGGGTGGTGTTCGATCTTGCCTGGGGGCAGCGGTTCCCGCCGCTTGCAGCTGAACGTCACTGCTGGAAGCCAGGCGTCACAAGCCATCAGGATTGGCTTTGGCGGTCCCACCGCGGCCTTGATGTGCCAGATGGTGTGCCGGAGTATTTTCATTCGGAGTTGCCCGATGCGCTGCTGGCATCGGTGTATGCAATTGATATGCTGCTGGCTGAAACGCCGGACACGAAAACGGACAAACAAAAAAAAGTTTCGAGCAAGCCCAAGCCGGGAACTGTGCGAATGCTAAAGCAGTTCGGGCAGGCGCTGCGGCGTGAAGGAAAGGGTGTAGTGCAAGCCGAATTTGCTGAGCATTACGCAGAAGCAAACAGCCTGAGCATCAGTGGCGACAGCCTGCTTCGGCAGTACCGGCGGCATCGGCAGAAGGAGGAAAAGAGCGGACAATAGTCCGCTCGTGTCCGTGAAGTAGTTTTTCCATTTCGTTTCAATGGCCCCTGTCAGCAACAAACAACGTTGCGAGGCAGGGGCCATGCTCTTTCTGAAGACACCTGTTGCAGCCGAGCGCCTGGGCGTCAGCTACTGGCGGCTGATGGGCCTGCTGCGCTCCCGCAAGATCACGCCGCCAAATCGCGATAGCTCTGGCGATTTCATCTGGCTCGAAGCTGACCTCGACCGCGCGCGCCAGGCAATGGGCCTTGACGCCACCGACGGGCGGGAGGCCGCCCGTGCGTAAAGCGCAGCCCGCCCAACTCGACTCCCTGTTGCGTAGCGTCTCCGGTAAGGGCAGTCCGCGCGCCAGGCGATGGCTCGAAGCGCTGCTGACGCGAGGCATCTGCGTTGAGGTGCCGCCAGCGCCGGAGCGCCGCGCCGAGCAGGCCGCCGCGCCGGCGAAAGGCGGTGCCCGATGACGCCCTGTCGCTGTGGCTCGCTGCTGCGCAAGGTCACGCCGCAAACGTTCGCCAACGGCACCCGGCACCTGCGCGAAGAGTGCTCGGCGTGCGGCGCGTTCCAGCGCTACGCTCCCCAGCACAAGGCCGGCAAGCCGAGGCCTGCGCCGCTGGTGGACGGCGCGAAGCTACTGGCCGAGTTTGAGGATTCCTTGCTTGCTCGCATCGGCGGCGACCCGGCCATCACGCACGACGCAGCCGGCGCGCTGGGCGACCACCTGCTGGCCGTGGCGGATGAGCTGCGTCGTCGGTTCGGCATTGCCGAGGGGGTGGCATAGTGAACGCCGACCTCGGCCAGTTCGTCGATAACAATGTGCTGCCCAAGCTCACCGCCGAGCAGGTCTTCACGCACGCTTCCCACCGCTGGCAGAAGGACGGCGACAAGTGGCGGGGCGGCTGCCCGAAGCACGAAAGCCAGAGCGGCACCAGTTTCTACATCGACGCGCCGACACTCCGCTGGCGCTGTCCCGCGTGTCAGGTCGGCGGCGGGCCGCTTCAGTACCTGCACTGGCTGGCGACGAACTTCGCCGAGGTGTCACCCAGGCAGAAGGACTTCGTTGACCTTGCCCGGCGTTGCGCTGAGATGGTCGGCGAGCCGTTCCCGGAACGCGAACTGACCGAGGCTGAGCGGCGGCAAGCCGAGAAGCGTGAGACACGCCGGGCCATCTTGCAAGCCGTCCAGGCGGCAGCCGAGGCGGTACTGTGGTCCGAACGCGGCAAGGCGGCGCTGGCGTATCTTGCCAGCCGTGGCTTCTCGGAAGACGACTGCCGCAGCCTGGGGCTTGGCCTGTATCCAACCGTGGCGGAGATCAGGGAAGCCGTCAAGCGGGCCGGCCATGCTGAGAGTGACGCACGGGCTATCGGCGTGCTCAATCCCAAGTGGGAAGGCTACATCGTCTTCCCGTGGGCCGACGAGTACGGCCAGCCGCTGACGCTGTACTCGAAGTGCGTCGGCAAGACGCCGCCGGAGGGACGGAGCAAGACCTACGCGCTGTGCAACCCGGCAGACGAGACCGGCGGCGACTACGAGCATACCAAGCGCTCGCCGCTCTACTTCGACCGGGCGAAGCGTGCTGGGCACAAAGACATCGTGCTTGTCGAGGGCGTCACCGACGCGGCCCTGGCGCAAGTGCGCGGCGAAACCAACGTCGTGGCCTGCGTGGCAGCCGAGCTGTCGCGGGACCAAGTCGCCACGCTAGCGCGGCACCGCGTCGAAAGCGTCACCATCGCCCTGGACCCCGACCAGGCCGGTGAAGGCGGCATCCGCTCTTGCGTCCGCAATCTGTTGCCGGCTCGTATCGCGGCCTACGTCGCACCGCAGCTGCCAGACGGCATGGACCCGGACGACTTCATCCAAGCCGAGGGCGTTGAGGCCTGGCGACAGCACATCAAGCAAGCCGTCCATGCCTTTCGCTGGAAGGCGCGCCAGATCATCGCGGACTACAAGCCGGCTGACGGCTGGACCGACCGGGCGCAAGACGCCGTGCTGCGTGCGGCCAACGAGTTCGCCGCGGCTTGGCCCGTCGAGCACACCTGCCACCTGCAACGGTTCTTATGGCCGGAGATTGCGGCCGCAACGGGTGCCGATGCCAGGCTACTGGCTGAGCAAGCCGGGCAGTCGCGGGCAACCCAAAGCAACGGCAAGGCGCACGCGGAGCCGAGGCAGGATGCCAAGCCGGCCGTTGAGCCGGCAAAACACTCCAGCGCCCCGGCCGACAAGTGGCCGTCACCGCCCGAGTCGGAAGCCTACCACGGATTGGCGGGCGACATCGTCCGCGCGATCGAGCCGCACAGCGAGGCGGACCCGGCGGCCCTGTTGGTGCAATCGCTGGTGGCGTTCGGCAGCGCGGCGGGACGCACGGCGCACTTTCGGGTGGAGGGCGACTGTCACTACCTCAATGAATTCGCGGTGCTGGTGGGCAAATCGTCTAAGGCCCGCAAGGGCACCAGCTGGGGGCAGGTGGCGCGACTGATGGAGGGCGCGGACCAGGAGTGGCTGGAGCGCCGGACGATGGGCGGGGCATCCTCGGCCGAGGGCGTCATCCACCAGGCCCGCGACCCGGTCTATGAGCGCGAAAAAGTAAAGGGCAAGAAAGGCGACCCGGTCGAATACCAGGACGTGCTGGTCGATCCGGGCGAAGAGGACAAGCGGGTACTGCTGCTGGAACCGGAGTTCGCCAATGTCCTGAAGCAAGCCGAGCGGCAAGGCAACACGCTGAGCGTCATCCTGCGCCGCGCCTGGGAATCCGGCGACATCAAAAGCCTGACGAAGCATAGCCCGACGTGCTGCACGGGCGGCCATTTCTCGTTGATTGGCCACATCACGGCTGACGAGCTACGCCGTTACCTGACTGCGACTGAAGTTGCCAACGGCCTCGGCAACCGACACCTCTACGTCTGCGTCAAGCGATCCAAGGAGTTGCCGGAAGGCAGCCGGCCGGACTCAGCGGCCATCGCCGAGTTGCAAAGCCGGCTGGCGCGGTCGCTGGCCTTCACGCGGACGGTTGGCGAGATGCGCCGCGATGATGAAGCGCGAACCATCTGGCGGGAGATTTATGGGGAGTTGAGCGGCGACCGGCCGGGAATCGCCGGCTGCCTGCTGGCCCGTGCCGAGGCGCACGTCATGCGGTTGGCCATGATCTACGCCGTTATGGACTGCTCGCCGGCCATCGGTGCCGAGCACCTGACGGCAGCGCTGTCGCTGTGGGACTACTGCGAGCGCTCCGTGCGCTACGTCTTCGGCGATTCGGTGGGCGACCCGCTGGCGGATGAGTTGCTCCGGATGATTCGCGGGGCTGGGGCGGACGGCCTGTCGCGGACCAAAATGTCCGGGCTACTCGGCCGCAACAAGGTGGCGGCTGACCTCGGCCGGGCGCTGGGCGTGCTACTGGAGGCCAGACTGGCACACTTCCGGAGTGTCGAGCCAATCGGGGGCGTTGGCAGGCCATCAGAGGTCTGGTTCTCCGGAGCGGCGGGGACTTAATTCGTTTAATTCGTTTCTTTCGTGGTTCGCTACTTACTTATGAACTACCTCGACCGGGCAAAAGCAATTGTGAAGAAGACTTCCCTTGGAACCAAGAGAGGGTCTTTTTTAGAGAGTAATACCCCGGAAGAGCCCTTTGTAGGCCAAGTGAGTGAGAGAGTAGCAGAGGACGAAAGAAACGAATTAACCGAAAGAAGTCCGGCAACGTCCCCGCTGGTGCTGGAGCGGAAGGACGACTTAGTCCGGCTGCGTGGCATTCGCGGCTGGGTGAAAGTGGCGGACCTGACGCCATGCCGTGATTGCGGCGGGACTCGGTTTGCCATTGGCAAGGGGCGGCTGTTCTGCCACCGATGCTTGCCGCCGAAGATTGGCGAGAAGGTGTCTGGCTACATCGACGTGACCCAGGTGCGCTGATGCTTGTCAGCATCGACCGTATGACCAGGGCCGGCACACTGCGGTATTACGCCGCGCTGCTAACCACGGGGCAGACGGTTGCCCTGGGACAGATGACCTTGCAGGACGGTGAGCGCGTGATGCAGGCCATTGAGGACCAGACTCGGCAGCGCGTGCGATTGACGAATGGCGACGTGTCGCGGGCGCTGGACGCCGGGCAGACACTGGCGATTGAACAGAGGGCTTCCGCATGAACACCGACAGGCTCGCCACCGCCACCGCCGAGGTGCTTGCCGACCTGGCGAACCAGGCCCGCGAACTGGCCGAGGCTATCCGGGCTGAGGGGCAGCACTGTCCGCCCACTCAGCTGGCCCGGCTGCTGATTGACGCGGACCAGTGGCGGACGACGCTGGGTGAGCATCAGGACCGGCTGTACTGGACTCTCGATCCGGCCGCAAGGGGAGCGAGATGAGCAAGGCCACCGTGCAAGTCACGTTCACGCCGGAAGGCGGCTGGGATGACCGGACGTTCGACCAGCGGTTGCGGCGCTTCCTCAAGGTCGCCCTGCGATCCTTCGGGCTGCGATGCCGGGAGATTCGCGACGTGCCCCCGCCCGACGCTCCAGCGGCCCGCCAGGCTCACGCGGACGGATCGGGTGGGATCGGGGAGGGCAAGTGACGTGGACGCCATCGAGCAGCAGCACGCCGCACGCTTCGGCCTGGTCAGCAGCCCGGACTGGGTGCTGTGGGTCCGGCGCGGTCCCCAGTGGGATGGCGTGCGGTCGAGCGACGACCAGGATTACCTGCTCGGCATGGCGATGGGCTATGCCAGCGACAGGGTGCGGGTGCTGCGGATGGGGCAGACGCCTGGGGAGGACTGACCGCCCAGCCCCGGCGAGCATGCTGGCTGCGTCCAGGACGCGACGGAGCGGACGCGATAGCCCTGGGCATGCCCTGGGACGCCCAGAGGGCTTGGCGGGGCAGCCAGGCGCTGGGAACGGGCATCGTGAACTTGAGTGAGAGGGGCAGTCATGCCGAGCAAGCCGCAACCATACCGACCGCCGGGGTATCGACCGCCATCGACCGCCGCGTACCAAAGCAGTCCCGAGCGTCGGGCCGACATGAAGTTCTACAACTCGGCCGCGTGGCACGCCACACGCCACGCCTTCCTGAAGCGCTTCCCGCTGTGCGCTACCTGCGAACAAGAGGGCCGCGCGACGAAGGCGACCGAGGTGCATCATCACCCCAAGCGCAAGCTGCTGCCGCCGAGCGAGTGGCATAACTTCGAGCGGCTGCAAGGGCAGTGCAAGAGTTGCCACAGCAAGGCGACGCGACGCGGAGAATGAGGCGCGGCGGTGGGCGCTGACAGGCCCCCCACCACAAAATTGCTGCAATCTTTCTCCAGGTATAGCGTGGTCCCGGCGCACAGGTTTTTTTTGAAGGAGTTCCTATGAAAAAGCCGGCCAAGCCCAAGATTCGCGTGCCCGCCGCCCCGAACACCTTGGGTGCCGAGGGCCGCAAGCTGTGGCGGCGCATCGCCGAGGACTACGACCTTGACGCCGCCGCTCTGGTGATTCTTGAATCCGCCTGTCTATCGCAGGACCGCGAGAGCGGGGCCAGCGCCCAGCTGGTGACCGACGGCACGACGACCACCGACCGCTTCGGGCAGGTCAAGGCGCACCCCGCCGTACTGATTGAGCGGGACAGCCGGGCCGCCAAGCTGCGGGCGCTGAAGCAATTGAACCTGGACATGGAGCCGCTGAACGACAAGCCGGGCCGCCCGGCGGGAAGGTAAGCCATGCCGACCAATCGCCGCCGCCGCGTGCAGCGCCGCCGCCAGCAGATCACCGTGCTGACCGTCGGCCAGCGATACCACCTAGAAACCGGCATGCACCTGCTGGACGGCTTCGACGACCGGGCGACGTTCGAGGCCGCGTGGGAGATGCACCGCCCGGACATCATGGCGGACTTCGCCGCCCAGCAGCCGGGCCGCCGCCCGTTCGCCTGGTGGCTGCTGGACCACGGCGAGGAACGCCCGGTGCTGCACGGCAGACTGACGGCGGCCGAGTTGCAGGCCATCCGCGACGACGAACGACGCGGTATGTACTTCGGTTACCTGCACTGCGAGGGCCTGCAAGAGTCTGAGGTGAGCTATCTGCGCCGCCGCGGTCTGCTGACGGCAGAGGAGCGAAAGCTCGATGCCGACGGGCGGCTGGATGAACTCGCGGAAGACGGGCCAAGACAACGACCAACCCACCGAGGACCAATGACATGTTCGGAACCAAGACCAAAGACGAACCCACGACCATCGTCAAGCTGACCACCAGCGTCTGCGGCCAGCTGACGGGCAAGAAAGGCTTCATCCGCGACTGGGCGCTCCAGAGCGGCAGCTTCGTGCGCGTCCGCGCTTCGGTGGCGCAGCGGTTCATCGAGCGCGGCTACGCCGCCGAGGTCGACCAGCGCATCGGCGAGCTGGACGGCACAGTCCGCATCGAGGAAGCCGTCAACCTGCTGACGTGATTTCACCGGCGGCGCGGCCCTGCTCCAGCCGTCCGCCGCCTTCCACGACCAGGGGCACCATTGGGAGAAGACATGAGTCCACCAACCACGAGCGACGTGGCCGCGCGGCTGCGGCAAATCGACGGGCATGGCGGCGCGCCGGCGCAGGCCGGGCACCGCAGGCGGGTGTCCACGGACGACCTGCTGCGCTGGGTCAACACCGGCGACGTCGATGGCCAGCCGCAAAAGCAAATCCA